>NZ_JBELKF010000226.1:0-2846 GCF_042089775.1 Palleronia sp. | reverse complement strand
ACCTATGCCGCGCGCGCGGGCACCGATTCCGCGATGGGCTTCGCGGCCTCCGGCCTGCTGCTCGAGGGCCGCACGGGTGTCGAGGTCCTCGCGGTCGATCAGGTCTCCCTCCAGGCGAGCCTGACGCGCTCCTTCTTCGAGATGATGTCGCCCGATCAGGACTTGCGGCAGACGCTGCTGGAGGAGATCTCCTCGGGGATGGTCGACCTGTCGCTGCAGGGGCTGCGCTCGCGGCTGGACCTGCTGATCCCCGGCGGCCGGATCGGCAACTTCACCGTGCCGCCGGGCCACTCCCTGGCCGGTGACATGCAGATGAAGATCAACGGCACGGGCGACGCGATCTCCATCTCCGGCATGAGCGCCATGGAGGGTCTCGCGAATGTCAGCTTCGAAACCACCGCCACCCTGGCGGCGGGCGAGGCGACCGACCCCATGTCGATGGCCGCTCAGATGCAGATCGGCGCCACCACCCTGGCCCTCAAGGATCGCGGCCTCGATGACCTGCTCGTCTCCGCGACCGGCTCGGATCTCGCCGATCTCGTCGGCGCCGGGCTGCACAAGGCAGGCGGGATGATCCCCGGCGGCGGCGGTCGGGCCCTTCAGACGCTGAGCGATGGCGTCACGGGCTGGATCAGCGGCGCGATGCGCGACGGCGGCTCCGTCTCGATCAACCCGCAACCCGCTGTGACGCCCTTCGAGATGGGCATGCTGGCGATGAGCGCACCGGTCATGCTGGTCGACCGCCTGAGCCTCGAGACCGCCCAAGCCGACTGAAGCGCTGCGAAATTACGACGGAAATCCTCCGTCGCACACCACTAGGACCTGCGCCGACCCCTAGATCTAGGGGGCGGCCGCTTTTTCGTGCTTATATATGTTGAACGAAAAACAGAGACCCCTATACTAATTCGAAACTATTGCAGCCCGGATAAAGGCTTGAGAGATGACCGTTCATGTTCAGGATGTCGGGGTGACCCACGATCTCGCCCCCCTCTGGTCCACCCGCCTGCGCTTTCCGAGCGCGGTCCCGGCGCATATCGAAGGCACGATCGAAGGCATGGCGGCCTGCCCGCGCGACGTCTACACGGCGAAGATCCCGCAGGCGATGAACCTCTACCGGAACATCGAGAAGGGCGCGATCTGGCCGATGCGCATGGCGTCCCGCCCGCTGACCGTGACGGGCTGCCTGCGCGTGCTCTGCACGCTCGAAACCTTCTCGCGCATCGCACGGCTGCCGGCGGTGGAGATGCTCGACGGGAACTACTGGCTCAGCCCCAAGGGTCCTGACGGCACCCGTGCCGTGCGTCGTCGCGACCGCCTGCCGGTCATGACGCTCGACGCGCTGTCGCAGCTGAGCGGGTTCTCCAAGGAGCTGGTCCAGGTGCTGCTGCAGCCCCTGACGCGTGACGGCGCCGTGCGCCTGGTGACGCTGCCCGACGGCCGCTCGGCGGTCGCGCTGAACTCCGGATACATGAACGAGGAGGAGGTCAGGCGCTTCTACGCCTGACCTCCAGCAACTCCCTTTCGCGCCGAGCTCGGTTCGGGCGCGCCGGTCGAGGCCGAGGCCTAGTCCCGCCCCGCAGCGTCCGGCGCGGGACCCTCGCCCGCACGAAGAGCAACTGCCTGCCGAGCTGTAAAGCCGAGCTGCGAAGCCGAGGGTCGAGCCCTACTGATCGAAATAGGAGGTCCCCGTCACCGGTTGGCGCACGGGGGCCTGCTGCTGGTAATACTCTCCGCCGCTTCGCGCCACGGGCCTCCGCTCCTCGTAGTAGGGCGATCCGCCCCTCTCGAGGATGAAGCCCTCGTCGGCCCGGACCGGCGGCGCCACGGGCGCGGCCGGGGCGACCGCGCCCGAGACCTGCCACCCGGCGCTGGAGATGGTCTGCGGCGGCCAGTCGCCGCCGGATGTCAGCCGCTCGTCGCGGTAGCCGTTCCCGTCGATCAGCCCGGCCTCATGCGCCGCGTCGAGGATCGCCCGCACGGTGCGCGCCGGGCCCTTGCCGCCGGTGATCGAGCCGGGCATCGGGCGGCTGTCGTCGCGCCCCAGCCAGACGCCGATCGCCAGATGCGGCGTCACGCCGACGAACCATGCATCGCGGTAAGCCTGGCTCGTGCCCGTCTTGCCGGCCACCGCGACAGGCGCGCCCCGCATGGCGCTGGCCGCGGTGCCGCGTGTCACGACCCCGCGCAGCATCGATATCAGGTCCGACTGGGCCGCGCCGCCGATGACCGGGGGCGCCGACCATACCGGGCGGCGCAGCATCGGGCCGGCGGGGCCGTCGACCCGGTCGATGGCCAGGTCCTGCCTCGGGATCGCATCGTTGACCAGCGTCGCATAGCCCTGGACCAGATCGGTCAGCGTCGTCTCGTAGGCGCCGAGCGCCGCGGTCAGGCGCAGATCCATCTGCCCCGGCTCGTAGACCCCGGCGCCGCCCGCCACGCGGGCCAGGGAGGCCGGGGCGATGCGGTGGATCAGGTGGGCGGCCGCGAGGTTCGAGCTCTGCTCGAGGGCCGACCACATCGGGATCTCGGGGCTCGACTTGCCGTCGTAGTTGCCCGGGGTCCAGCGCACGCCGCCCGGCTCGACGAAGGTCTCGGGGGTGTTGGCGATGCTGGAGCGCGGGTCGATGCCGAGATCCAGCGCGGCGCCGTAGAGGAACGGCTTGATCGCCGAGCCGGGCTGGCGCATCGCCACGGTGCGGTCGAACCCGCTCACCGCCGGGTCATAGCCACCCACCGAGGCGAGAACGGCGCCGCTGCGCGGATCGATCGCCACGACGGCGCCCTGGATCCGCGGCCGGGCGAGGGCGATCAGCGACCCGCCGCGGCGTGTGGCGACGAGCACGTCG
>NZ_JBELKF010000225.1:0-2877 GCF_042089775.1 Palleronia sp. | reverse complement strand
CTGAACTTGGGCAACCCGGCCAACAGCGAGCCCGATCCGACGTCCTGCCTCGTGATGCTCTGGCTCAGCCAGGACGAAACGGGCTTTCGCCCGACGTTCCGCATCACCGAAGACGTGTTCTGCGCGGAAACCCGCGGCTGGTGTGAAGCAGGTGCTTGGGAGATTCTCATCCTGGACATGGTCAGCGAGGCCCGCACCATGCGCCGGACACTGGCCATGATGGTGCCTGGCATCGACCTAGAAGTCGGATCGACTGCCTCGGGCGAAGGCGTCATCATCGCCTGTCGCGACCGCACGGCGCCGCTCTCGATCACGATCAACGACATGCGTGTGGGCAGTGCTCCGATCGACCCCCCGCAAGGCTCCTGGGACTACCCCGTCGCCGAGGTGGCGTATCAGGCGGGTCGCGTCGGCAACGCGCTGGCCGACCGTGCCAAGCGGCTCGCCAAGCGCATGGTTCGTGAAACGGCAGGCTCCATCGGCCTTCAGGAGATGCAGGATGTCCTTCTCTCCGCCGACCCGCACCGCGTGTCGCTCGGCATCATCGACGCCCGTGATATTGTGGCCGAGGTTGGCGAGATCATGGATGGGCTCGACCGGGATGACGCCGAACTGGATGAAAGCCGCATCACCGACCTGATCCGCAGTGAAGTCGCGGATCTCGGTATCGACGTGGATGCGATCATCGAGAAGGTGGCGTTCAAGGCGATCCGCGATAAAGCCGTTCGTCGCGCGATCCCCGCCCAGCACGCAGCTGCCGTCTGAAGGAGACCGGCCTCGCGCCGGTCTCCCATTCCCCGGGGACTTTGCGATTTTCGCTCTTAGCCCGTAATATCTTCTTAGGTATGGAGAGGCAGGAGCTGAAGATGAGCAACATGATCCGGAACGTGATCGACCGCATGATGGAGAATCCGTCTTCTGCGGCGCATGCTGCGTTCCTGGCGGGGGGCGCGGCCGCCTCCCTGTCGCTCGGCGGCGCGCTACCGGAAGCCCTGCCGTATCTCAGCGACGGGCTGTATTGCCTGTTCACCTGGATGCCCGAAACTTCGCCATTCAATACTGCGGACTGGTTCTTGAACGGCGCTGGCGATTACACGGCCACCGTCGGCGTGGGCCTCGAGGCCGAGGCGAAGCTCCATGGCGTCGAGCTTGCGCACCAGTCTCGCGAGATGCTGACCGAAATGCGCAGCTGGCTGGGCGACCGGGTGGATGAAGCCCAGGATGTCTTCAAGTCGAGCATCGAGAAGTCGAAGGCCTTCGCGTCCTACGCCTTGAGCACCGGCCGCAACTTCTTCGACAGCACGGCAGGGAAGATCACCAGCAACATCGGGGGCGCACTGATCGGCCTCAGCGGCGCCTGGGAGTCGTTCAAGCTGCTGCGCACTATGTATCGCAAGGTCTTCAAGAAGGCGGGCATCGCGGCCGATCCGAGCGACACGACCGGCGAGCCGAAGAAGGATCAACCGGTCAACGTGACCAACATCCAGATCAACCTCTCCCTGAGCGGCGACCAGGCGGAGCGCATGCTCGAAGGCAAGATGGACCAGCGCCTGATCGAAGGGATCCAGAAGGCGGTCGCTCAGGCGACGACCCCGCCCAGAGACCACATCGATCAGCTCGGCTTCGACCGCCAGAAGATCGATACGTCGCGCTTCTTCATGCCTCGCTCGACCGAGGGCCTCGGTCCGATCGCCTCGGCATCGCAAGCGTTCAGCGACCAGCTGCGCGGCTACGCCGTCGAGGAATTCGAAGCGAGGAAGCTCGACCCCAACCTGGTCATCAAATCCGGCATGTTCCCTCCGGCGCCTCCGAACATCGATGACATCATCCTGCGGCAGACCAACGAGAGTGACCTGCGAAAAATCACCTTCAAGCGCCGCCCCTACATTGACGTCGCCCCGCGGCGGGCGGCGGATGACGACACCCCCGGCTACAACGCCTGATAACGAGCGAGCGAACAACATGACCACCCCCATCATCATTGGGCTCACGGGCTTCCGCCAGGTCGGCAAATCGAGCGTGGCGGACCACCTCGTGGAGAACCACGGCTTTCAGCGGCTGCATCCTTTCGAGGGCGGCAAGGTCGCCTGCCGCGCCTACTTCTCCCATATCGGCGCCACCGAGGACGAAGCGCGCCGGATGACGGATGGGGACCTGAAGGACAAGCCGAGCTCCTATCTGCCCGACGAGCAGACGCCACGCTACTTCATGGAGCGCTTCGGCTACTTCATGGGCGTGGAGCTCGGTCCGGAGTGGACGCTGGGCCGGGAGCTCGATCGGGTGAAGAACTCGGGGCAGGGCGGCCGCTACGTCGTCGAGTCCATCGTCTACGAGGTGGACGCGCTGCGCAATGCCGGCGGCGCCGTCGTGCGCATCAACCGCGAGGGCGTCGGAATTTCGGGCCTCAAGACCGATGCCGCCGTCCGCGAGATCGTGCCGGATGCCGATTTTGACAATTCGGGCCAGTGCAAGACGGACATGGCAGAGCGCTTCGATGAGATGCTGCGCTCGATCGGCATCGATCTGCGCGTCGAGGAGCCGGATTTCGAAATGGCTCTCGGCTGAACTTCCAGCGCAACGCGCCCGCGGCCCTCCGCGCTCATCAGGATCACGTTGAATGGAAGCTCTCGGCATCGTCGCCATCGCCTTCGGGGCGGCCGCCTACATCTGGAAGGACCCCAGGCACATCATGCGCCTGAGCGCAGCGGCGAGCGCAACCTGGGTCTTCTATTTCATCTCCCATCAGCAGTGGGCTCCGATGTTCGTCACGGCGACGTTCATCGTGGTCCTGCTCGCTGGCGCCAATGCGAGCACCCGCACGATGCGGCTTCTCGTTCTGGGTCGTGAGGCCCTCATCATCCCGTTTGTGCTGGTCAC
>NZ_JBELKF010000224.1:0-2886 GCF_042089775.1 Palleronia sp. | reverse complement strand
CGGGCCCTGACGGGGTGCGGGTCTACCAGATCCCGCGCAGCTCATTCGCCCTGTTTTCGGTCGACGGCCAGATCGTCCGCGCCGACATCGCCCTGCCGTAAAGGATCACCAGCATGAGCGAATACCAGAACACCGACGAGACGGTCGAGATCCCCGCCGGCGAGTCCATGGCGGGCGATGGCACCTCCGCGGGCAAGCGGGGAGGGATGAAGACCTCCACGAAGATCACGCTGATCGGCGGCGCCGCGGCGCTCGCGATCGCGGCCGCGATGGCCATGGGCTCCGCGCCCACCAGCGGCCCGAGCCGAACCGCCCGTCCGCCCGCGCTCGACGCCACCCCCGGCGGCGCCGTGCAGCAGGAGAACATCCGCTTTCAGGAGTCCCTGCGCCAGGCCAATGACGAGCGCGGCCTCGCGGCGCGCGAAACGGGCACCACCTTCATGCCCACGCCCGAAGGCGTCCTGACCTCGGTGCAGAAGGTCGAGCCGATCGAGGTCGAGACGGTCGAAGCCGTCATCGTCGAAGCCGAGCCCGAGCCCGAACCGCAGGTGGTGCGTCGCAAGATCCCGCCGCCGGCGTCGATCACGCGCATCGACGTGCCCGAGGATCGCTCGGAGCAGGAGCGCCAGGCGGTCTCGGTGCCGAAGGGCACGGCGGTCTCCGGCGACGCCAATGCCCAGGAGGAGGAGGAGGACCCCTACACCAAGGCGATGCTCGGCCAGATGAACAGCGCCACGCGGGCCATGGAAATGCCGCTCGCGGCACTGACCGAAGGGGTTGAGCCCACCGGAAGATCCGGCGGCTCGAGCGGCGGCGGCAGCTCCGCCGGAGCCGATACGGGCGGCCTCGCGGCGCTCGCGGCGCTGGCCGGTGGCGGTTCGGGCGACAGCTCGGGCGCCGGTGTCATGCTGCGGCCCGGCGACATCATCTACGGCGAGACGCTCACGGCGGTGGATTCCGATGCCCAGTCCCCGGTGATCGTCGAGGTCACGACCGGTGAGCTGAAGGGCGCCCGCCTGGTCGGCGGCTTCGAGATGTCCCAAAGCTCCAACCGGCTGGTCGTGTCCTTCAACTCGATGACCCTCGAGGACGGCAAGACCATCGGCATCAACGGCTTCGCGGTCGACGGCAAGACGGCGGAGACCGCCGTGGCCTCCGACGTCGACCGCCGCTATGTCAGCCGCTACGCCCCGATCTTCGCCTCGGCGTTCATCTCGGCCTATGCGCAGAGCGCCTCGCGGCCCGAGCAGACCCTGACCGAGGACGGCGACGTGGTGGTCGGCCAGTCGAGCACCGAGGAGAGCATGATCGCGGGTGCCGGTGCCGGCATGGAGGCCATCGCGGCCGACATTTCCGCCCGCGCGCCGAAGGGCCCGCTGGTCAAGCTGCGCGACGGCTATCCGATCGCGATCATCGTGCTCGATCCCGTGGATAACCCGAGCTGAGATGTCGCAATGCGGCGCCGCCCGGTCCATCATGATCCGGGCGGCCCGTCCAAGGGCAGGTACTCTGAAGATGGATAGTCAAATGCGAAATACCGGAAGCTCGGACGATCTTCATGATCGCGAAGAGGGCGAAACCGTCCTGCAGCGCACGGTCGATCCGCGCTTCGAGGACGCCAAGGCGGCCAATCTCGACGCCGAGACGGGCGAGATGGCTCTCGACATTCTCGACATGATCGGCGCCCGGCTGGGAGCCGAGACGGGCCTGCCCGCCATGCCCGGCATGGATGACAATGACGAACCGGCCACCGCGGCGGCCCCTGCCCCGGCCGCGCCGGCCCCTGCCCCGGCCGCGCCGGTCGAGCTCGAGCCCCAGATCGCCTTCAGCGCGCTGACCGAGGATGACCTCTCGACCGAGGACGACGATGCGGACGAACCGCACGCCGCCGACGAAAACGCTCAACCCATCGCTGATGGTGCCGGCGTGCGCTCGCTTGCCGACCTGCTGGCCAACGCCAAGGTCGACGACGACGGATGGGTGGATTACGACGATGAGGGCGACGAGGCGGCTGCTTCGACCCCCGCAGCCTCCGAGATCGAGGATGATGCCGCGCCGTCCGACGAGCCGGACCTGCTTTCGGAATTCGACAGCGGCACCTGGCCCGACGAGATGGACGCCGAGCCCGACGCCTTCGATGAGGCCGAGGCCTCCGAGCAGGACGCCGTGGCCGTCGATGCGCCGATGCCCGGCATTCCGGCCCATGACCCGTTCGAGGGCCAGGCAGAGGATCCCGAGGGAGACGATCTGTCCCTGGGCGACCTGCCGCCCGATGTGAACGAACTCCTCGGGCCGCCCCCGGGCGCCCCCGTCGACATGACGGGGTTCGAGGAAGACGTCGAGCAGGACGAGCCTGCGGAACACGAAGAGGTCTTCGGTGAGGAATGGCCCTTCCAGACTGATGACACTGCCGAGCAGAGCGAAGATCCGGCAGATATGACCCCCGAAGGAACCGACGCGATGACCGACCACGACATGACCCCTGAAGAGACCGCCGGCGCGGAGCCGCGCAAGGGGTTCTTCGGCCGCTTCAAGGGCAAGGCGGCACCTGTCGCCGCGGCCGGCGAGGCGCCGGTCGAGACCTCCGAGGTCGTCGATATCGAGGAGACCCCGCAGGCCGAGGAGCCGATCGAGATCGAGCCCCAGGCCGAGGAAGCTCCCGCCCCGCGCAAGTCGCGCAAGGGCCTTCTGCTCGCGACCACCGCGCTCGCCGCCTGCGTCGTCGGCGCCGGCCTGTTCCTGGCGGGCCAGGAGACGGGCTTCATGAAGCAGCCCGCGACCGTGATCGCACAGGCGCCCGTGGCACCCGCCGCGGCACCCGTCGCGGCACCCGTCGCGGCACCCAGCGTGACGACCGAGGCTCCGGCCAATATCAGCGTGACCGTC
>NZ_JBELKF010000223.1:0-2889 GCF_042089775.1 Palleronia sp. | reverse complement strand
CAGGCTATCGAGCGCGTAGAGTCCATACATGGTCGTCTATCTCCGTTTTTCGCAAAGGGCTATCGCCCGTCTGATGTCCGGAGCGCTCTTGCTCCGCCGGGACCGAAACCCGGGCATCCCTGCCGCGAGATTAGCACCTCCCCGACTGTCCACCTACCGGTCGAAAACCGAAACCTGTGGATAGCCGGGGATCACCGCCGTTCGGGAACCGGCCCGACATCGACCTGCTTGAGCTGACCGCTCCAGACGGCGCGGATGGTCTCCACGCGTTTGGGGCAGGGGCGCGGTGCCCAGCCGTCCGGCGCACGGCCACCGCCGCCCTTCTTGCGACCCCGCTCGCCGTATCCCGAGAGCGTGGTGCGAGAGGTGTGGCCGGTGAGCGCCGCGACCTCCTCGAGGCGCTCCAGCGTGTTGCGCATCCGGTCGGCGAAGGCGTGGCGGAAGGAGTAGAGATTGATCTCGTCCTCTCCGCGCGACAGGGCGGGCTCTCGGCGGGCGACTTCCTTGAGCAGGTTGACCAGCCCGTTGCGCAGGCTGTCCCACCGGCGGCGGCTCATCTTGGCGTGCCGGATCTGGGAGGCGAAGGACAGCAATCCGAGGTCACGAACCGCATCCGTGTCGACGACCTGGAGCCGGAAATCGAGCCTCAGATCGGCGTTGGCGTTCGACCTCTTGGCGGTGTGGATGAGCAGCACGCAGGCCCCGCCATTCGACTGACGACGGCATGCATGTGCCGCGCGACCGAGATCCACCCCGAGATGACGTGCGGCATTCTCGACCGGGATCAGCAGGCCCCGGACGATCGCCTCGCCCGGATCCGAGAGGATCAGCGCGCGGTCCTCGGGGGAGAATTGATGCCGCGGATGGGGGCACATGCAGGAGAAGCTGAGCACCTCAACGGGGCGCATTCCGGTCATGAACATGGCCGCCACGAAGAGCCGCAGAAGACCCGGAGTGCTGAGCTTGTCCTGCAGCAGATCGGCGAGGGTCTCGATCGGATCCTCTTCGCTGAGGGCCGCTTCGAGAGCATGCCAATCGCTCCAGGTGAGGGCCTTGTGGTTGCGATTGACCACCCGATCGGACCGTCGCTTCTCGAAGCGGCAGACCCGTTCGAGCAGCTCGTCACCATCGAGGTCATGATCGTTCTGCTCGGCCATTCCACAGAGCTCGTCGATCAGGTCATCCGCCAGGCCGCAGATCTCGAGGCGGGTCCTTTGGAGCGACAGGCTGAGTTCGGTCAACTCCCTCGGCTCGGCATCGGCAATCCACCTGAACAGCGCGATGGACGGATACCACATGCCCGACCCGATCGCATCCTTGAGCGTCATCCGCGCAGAGGAGATCTCGAAGCGGATGGTGGACTTGGCCACGAGCTTCGAGCGGAGCGCGATCTGCTGCGGGATCATCGCGAGGGAAGGGGTCTCGCCGGTGAGTTCGCAGCGGTTCTCGATCCCGCGTGCGAGGCGTTCGAACGCGTTTAGATATTTCGAAAAACTTTGGTCAGAAAGGTTTTCGGAGTCGCTGGGAGCCTCGATCATGGCCTTCACCTATATTGTCGGGGCGCAAAACGCCGCTGTTCAGTTTTCACGCAAACGCTTTTCGCCGTCCACCTGTGGGAAACACTTGTCCACATGAACCCGCATCCCGGCTCCGCAGGAGGCCTGTTTCCCCCCATCGGAGCACGGAAAGGGGCATCCGCCGAGGGGCGCCCGACCCATCTCCGAGGCCTTCTCCGGGCCCACCTGCCGGACCGGGCAGCCGCACCTCTCCGCCCGGTCGCGGGGCGGGCGGAGGCGAGTGGCGGGGCTCGGGTGGGGACCGGATCGGGGCGACTGCGGGATATCGGACACGCAAGGGGCCGTGCCGGAACGGGGATGGGCATGCCCCCCGGAGAGGGTTGTCTTGTCTTGGGAAAAGGCCCCTCCGAAAGGTGGATCGGTCGGGACCCGGAAACGGGGTCTATGGGGGCGGAAAGGGCCGTTTTGGGGCCTTACCCCCCTTTGACGTTCGGTTAAAACACCCTCCATCCATATACTTATACGCAAATCGCGTGTCAAAATTGGACATGCAAACGCTTTGCGCGGTCTCGAGGCCCGCAGCCGGAGGGCACGGTGCCAGGCTGGGGGCCATGCCGGGTCCGGACCGGTCGCCTTGGTTTTCCACATGGTTGTCGAGCGCCGCTGGCTTCTCTTATTTTCGCAAACTCGGCCGGGTGGTAGCTTGACGAGGCACGAAACCAGAGGACAGTCAGATGAAGCATCGGGTCACGCCCTTCATGACCATCGTCGGCGCGCTCGCACTTCAGGCGTGTGCGATGCCGACCACGACGGAGGCGGTGCCGCCGATCGAGGAAATCGACAGCCAGATCGTCGAGGCCGTCGCCAGCTCCACCGCGGTGGACCGAGAGATTACCGAAGTGGAGATCGCCTCCTCGGTTCCGGTCCCGATGCGCACCGACAACGACCCCCAGGTCCCCGCCGGCGTGGTCCTGCCGCCCGACGCGGTCCAGCCGATCACGGTCGACTTCCAGGGGCCCATCGAGGAGTTCCTCGGCGCCATGGCGGTCCGGTCCGGGTATCTCTTCACCATCGCGGGCGACGCGCCTGCCAACCCGATCATGATCTCGATCACCTCGAATGACGAGCCGCTCTTCGGCGTGATCCGTCGCGCGGGCAACCTTGCCAACGGCGCGGCCGACATCGTGTTCAACCCCACCAAGAAGGCGATCGAGATCCGTTATGACGAATAAGAAAAGCCTCCTCGTTTCCGCTCCCCTCCTGCTTGCGATGTTGTCCGCCGCCGGCTGCGCCGATCTGGGCGCGGCGAGCTTCAGCGGCAAGGAGCTTCCGCCCGCCGAGATCGGCGGCGACGATGATCTGCGCGTCGGTC
>NZ_JBELKF010000071.1:0-17405 GCF_042089775.1 Palleronia sp. | reverse complement strand
CAATTGGTTAGAGCAGAGCGCTCATAACGCTTTGGTTGGGGGTTCAAGTCCCTCCGGGCCTACCAAATGCCGTCATGCACTTGTTCACTGGATCGGCTCTGCTCCATCGTCCCGCAGGACCGGGCCAAAGACCGGCGCCGCCTCGAGCGCGAATTCCAGCGCTTCGGCATAGGCGTCGGCCTCGTGAAATAGCATGCGGTGTCCCGTCGGAGAGATCAGCCAGACGAGGAAAGACCTCGTGCCGCCGTTGGAGTGGCGGCGTTCGATCTCGACGCCGGCGCTCATGTCGCAAGCGAGAACGCTGAGATGCAGCCGAGCGAGGCCGCTCCGGCAGGGCCCGGGCCAAGCTTCGGGACGTGTCCGGTGTGATCCGATGACCGCTCCATCCGCTGTGACATAGCGTGCCTCTTTCCAGTGCAAGGGGCCTCTGGCATGGTCCGCGCGATGACGAACCGGATCGCCCTCTTTGTCGGCTTCTTGGTCCTCCTCGGGATCTGGGCGGACCTGCGGTTCGACTGGGGCGGAGCGCTGTTCTTCATGCGCGAGATCGACCGCCTGATCGAGTGGCTGGCCTTCTGGCGCTGACCTGCGAAGGGTTGATAGCGTCGAACGGTTGACCCGGATCGGCAATTGGCTTTCAACATGCGCAAAACCTGAGCCGGCCACGGTGGCCGGCCGTTTCCAGGAGGACACCATGGCAGTCAAGGTCGCCATCAACGGGTTCGGTCGCATCGGACGGAACGTACTGCGCGGGATCGTCGAATCCGGCCGCACCGATATCGAGGTCGTCGCCATCAACGACCTTGGGCCTGTCGAAACCAACGCTCACCTGCTGCGCTATGACAGCGTTCACGGCCGTTTCCCCGGAGAGGTGACCACGGGCGAGGACTGGATCGACGTCGGCCGTGGCAAGATCCGGGTGACCTCGCTGCGCGACCCGAAAGAACTGCCGTGGCAGGATGTCGACATCGCAATGGAGTGCACGGGCATCTTCACGAAGGCCGACCAGGCCGCGCTGCACCTCGAGAACGGGTCCAAGCGAGTTCTCGTCTCGGCCCCGGTGTCCGGCGACGGTCAGCCGCAGGTCAAGACGATCGTCTACGGCGTCAACCACGAAAGCCTCACCGCCGAGGATAAGGTGGTGTCGAACGCGTCCTGCACGACCAACTGCCTGTCGCCCGTCGCTAAGGTCTTGAACGACACGATCGGCATCGAGCGTGGCTTCATGACGACGATCCACAGCTACACCGGCGATCAGCCGACGCTTGATACCGTGCACAAGGATCTCTACCGTGCGCGGGCTGCCGGGTTGAACATGATCCCGACCTCGACCGGTGCCGCGAAGGCCGTGGGTCTGGCCCTGCCCGAGCTTCAGGGCAAGCTTGACGGCGTGGCGATCCGCGTGCCGACGCCGAACGTCTCGGTCGTGGATCTGACCTTCACCGCCTCGCGCGAAACCAGTGTCGAAGAGATCAACGAGGCGATCCGCAGCGCCGCCGACGGCAAGCTGAAGGGCGTGCTGGGCTATACCGAGGACAAGCTGGTTTCGTCCGACTTCAACCACGACCCGCATTCGTCGATCTTCCACATGGACCAGACGAAGGTGATGGACGGCACGATGTGCCGCATCCTGACGTGGTACGACAACGAGTGGGGCTTCTCGAACCGCATGGCCGACACCGCGGTCGCCATGGGCAACCTCTGAGGCTCACGCCCTGCAATCCGATGACAGCGCCGCCCCTGGCCGGGGCGGCGCTTCTCGTTTCTAGAGCGCCCCGGCGGCCAGCCAGCCGGTATAGGCCACGTAGAGCGCCAGCAGCACGCCGCCTTCGGCACGGGACACGCGCCAGCCGGTCACGGCCACGCCCGCCAGCAGCAAGGTGGCTGCGCCCATCACCCAGATGTCGAAGCCCGCGATCTCGGCCGGCACCTCCAGCGGCTGGGCCAGCGCCGTGACGCCGAGAATCCCGAGCACGTTGTAGATGTTCGACCCGAGCACGTTACCGAAGGCGATGTCGCCCTGCCGCCGGATCGCTGCCATGACGCCGGTGACAAGCTCGGGCAGCGACGTGCCGACCGCCACGACCGTCAGGCCGATCAGGGTCTCGGATACGCCCGCCGCCTCGGCCAGGCTGGTGGCCGAGCTGACGAGGAAGCGCGCGCCAAGGACGGTGATCGCGATGCCGCCGAGGGCGTAGAGCGCCGCACGCCACAGGGGCATGGCGGGTTCGGAGGATTCCTCGGCAACCGCGGCGGGACCGGCGCGCTCCAGACGGTACGCGACAACGATGTAGGCGACGAGCCCCAGCATCAGCACGGCACCGCCAACGCGACCCAAGGCGCCCGTCAGCACGATCAGGGTCGTGACAATCGTGGCGAGGATCAGCGCGCCGCCGTCACGACGGAACGCATCGCGGGACACAACAACAGGGCTCAGCAACGCCGTGATGCCCAGGATCAGCAGGATATTGGCGATATTCGAGCCGACGACGTTGCCGACGGCAAGTCCGGGCGACCCCTGGAAGGCCGCCTGCAGCGAAGTGACGAGTTCGGGCGTCGAGGTGCCAAAGCCGACGACGGTGAGGCCGATCAGCAGCGGCGAGACGCCCAGCCTCTCGGCGAGCGCAACGGCGCCGCGTACCAAAGCCTCTCCTCCCGCCACGAGGAGGATGAGGCCGAGTGCAAGTGTGAGTAAAACCAAGAGATCTCTCGTAAGCCGGCCGCGTGAAAGAAAACGAGGCTCCGACATCACGCGCGGCCGGGGCGCGCCAGAGGGGCCCGGAGCATTTTGCAAGATGGGGCCACCCTGCCGGGCATCAAGCCATCGCGTGGCGCTGACGTGACATTTCGTTTGCCTCACGGACATCGCGCCTTGGAAGTGGGCAGCGCGGCAACAGGTCCGCGCCATTTTTTGCCGACAGCGACCGCGCTAGGACCTCGTGTAATGGCTGGTCATTACGTAGTCCTTCCGCGGCCCCGTGACGGTCCATTCAGCGGTCCAGTCCGGCCAGGCGGAGAAGTCGTAGCGAACGAGGTAGACGTCCGGGTCGCAGTCATGCCGCCCGTCCGGTTGCTCGATCCCCGCCTCGAAATCGTGGAACGGGCGGCCGTCGAAGAAGCTGATCCTGAAGCGTGCGCCGTCCATCCGCCACAGATGCGCTTGCTCGGCTTCGAAGGCAGCATCGCCCATGTGTAACGTTCCGCTCTCGCGGTAGTGCAGCACAGCTCCGTCGGGGGCGAAGTGCGCCCGGCCCTCGAACCGGCTGTCCGGCCCGCCCCTCCGGTCGAGGATGGACCGGTCGAGCTTCCAGTCGCCTTCGAAATCTCCAAGTCGTGGCGTCATCGGCTCGCCCTTGTGGCCTCATCCGGCGCGGTCTAAGCCACAGCCGTCCCGGCACGCTATCAGAAAGGTCCGCCCTCATGATCCCCCGCTACTCCCGTCCAGACATGGTTGCGATCTGGGCGCCACAGTCGAAGTTCCGCATCTGGTTCGAGATCGAGGCCCACGCCGGCGATGCCATGGCCGCGCTCGGTACGATCCCCAAGGAAAACGCCGATGCCGTGTGGGCGGCCAAGGACGTCGAGTTCGACGTGGCCCGGATCGATGAGATCGAACGCGAGACCAAGCACGACGTCATCGCTTTCCTGACCCACCTGTCCGAGATCGTGGGCGCCGACAATGCGCGCTTCGTGCACCAGGGCATGACCTCGTCCGACGTGCTCGACACCACGTTCAACGTGCAGCTCACTCGCGCCGCCGACATTCTGATCGCCGATGTCGAGGCGCTGCTGGGCGCCCTGAAGCGTCGCGCCTATGAGCACAAGGACACGATCCGCATCGGTCGCAGTCACGGCATCCACGCCGAGCCGACGACGATGGGTCTGACCTTCGCGCGCTTCTACGCCGAGATGGACCGCAACCTGTCCCGCCTGCGCGATGCCCGTGCCGAGGTCGCCACCGGCGCACTGTCCGGCGCGGTCGGCACCTTCGCCAATATCGACCCGCGCGTCGAAGAACACGTCTGTGACAAGATGGGCCTCGTCCCCGAGCCAATCAGTACGCAGGTCATCCCCCGCGACCGGCACGCCGCGTTCTTCGCCACGCTCGGCGTCGTCGCCTCATCGATCGAGAACATCGCGACCGAGATTCGCCACGGGCAGCGCACCGAGGTCCTGGAGCTAGAGGAGTTCTTCTCGAAGGGTCAGAAGGGCTCGTCGGCCATGCCACACAAGCGCAACCCGGTCCTGTCAGAGAACCTGACCGGCCTCGCCCGGCTCGTCCGGATGGCCGTGGTTCCTGCGATGGAGAACGTGGCGCTCTGGCACGAGCGCGACATCTCGCACAGCTCGGTCGAACGCAACATCGGCCCGGACGCAACCGTGACGCTGGACTTCGCCCTCGCGCGGCTGACCGGATTGATCGAGAACCTCGTCGTCTATCCCGACGCCATGATGGCGAACATGAACAAGTTCAAGGGACTGGTCATGTCGCAGCGGGTTCTGCTCGCGCTAACTCAAGCTGGAGTCAGCCGTGAGGACGCCTACCGCCTCGTGCAGCGCAATGCGATGAAGGTCTGGACCGAAGGCGCCGACTTCCAGACCGAGCTTGAAAACGACCCGGAGGTGACGGCGGCGCTATCGAAGGAAGAGATCGCGGAGAAGTTCGATCTCGGCTACCATACGAAGCACGTGGACACGATCTTCGCCCGCGTCTTTGGAGAGCCGCAGTAAACGCCCGCACCAAAGCTTCCCTCAAGTCAGCTAAGCCGGGTAGTCTGCCGCAATCTGAGCTGGGAGGAGGCGAGCTGACAATCCTTCTGGCCGCTCGACCTGTTCTCCGTACGCACACTCGCGATGGCCATTGGCAGGACGTATGACGGCAATAGTTGGCGTGCTCGTTAGCAGTTGAGCGGCGTCCGGTAACATCGCGTTAATCCTCGAGGCCTAGTCTCCGGACAACGCACCCGGAGGGCAGGATGAGCACGGCACTGGCCAGGCAGGACGACGATTTCGCAGCGCAGCCCTTCAGCAGCCCCGGCGCTCCATCGCGCAGCCTGTCTCGCCGTGAGAAGGCGGCGATCGTAGTTCGGCTGCTGCTGGCGGAGGGGGTCAAACTGCCGCTGATGTCCCTGCCAGCCGCACTCCAGGCCGAACTGATCTCGCAGATGAGCCGCATGCGCTTCATCGACCGCCAGACCTTGCGCGAGGTGGCCGAGGAGTTCGCCACCGAACTCGACGGGATCGGTCTGGCATTCCCCGGAGGGGTGGATGGCGCGCTAAAGGCGCTCGAAGGCGCGATTTCGGCCGATGTGATCGCCCGCATGCGTGCCCAGTCTGGCGCGTTCTGGGGTGAAGATCCGTGGGAGACGATCTCGCGCTTCGACGTGCCGAAACTGGTCGAGATAATGCAGCGCGAAAGCCCTGAGATCGGTGCCGTGATCCTGTCCAAGCTCGACGTGTCCAAGGCGGCCGAGCTTCTGGGCAAGCTGCCGGGACCGGAAGCGCGCCGATTGACGATTGCCGTCAGCGACACCGCGGACGTGATGCCCGATACCGTCCGCTGCATAGGCGCGGCACTGGCCGCGCAGCTGCAGGCCGAACCGCCGCGTGCATTCACCGCCGCCTCGGTCGAACGGATCGGCGCGATCCTCGACGTCTCGCCCGGCCCGACCCGCGAAGAGGTGCTTGCCGGCCTCGAGGAAGAGGATCGCGAATTTGCCGATCGCGTGCGCGCCGCCATTTTCACTTTCGTCGACATTCCCGAGCGCGTGGATCCGAAGGACGTCGCGATCATCGCCAAGACCGTTGAGCAGCCGAGCCTCGTCGCCGCCCTTGCCGGCGCAGCGGGCGATCCGAAGATGGCCGTTGTGTCCGACTTCATCCTGTCAAAGCTTCCCGGTCGTCTGGCCGATACCATCCGCACCGAGGTGGCCGAATTCGGGCCGGTTGATGCGACCAGCAGCGAGGCTGCGCAAATTGCCGTGGTCCGCGCAGTCCGTCGGCTCGTCGACTCTGGCGAGATCAAGCTGGTCACCGCCTCCGACTGACCGCCGTCTTGTGCGTCCGGTCAACGCCGGGTAACCCTCGCCCACCAGACACTGCGAGGGGTTTCATTTGGCCCGCCACAACCGCTCCGAAGTCGTCGATGCGACGCAGAACGGGATGATCCGTGCGCTTCTGGGCACTGTGCTCGCCCTTCCCTACGCGACGCGCGTGCGACTGATGGGACGGCTTGCGACGACGGTGCTCGCGCCGGCCGCGGGATGGCGCAAGCGCATCCGAGAGAACCTCGCCCATGTCTGCCCCGACCTGCCCGAGGCCGAGGTCGAGCGATTGATCCGAGCGGTGCCCGACAACGTCGGTCGCACCCTGATCGAGATCTATTCGGGCGGTGAGTTCAAGCGACACGTCACGGGCACTCCACTCGAAGGTCCCGGCGCCGACGCCCTGCGAACCGCGCGGGATGAGGGACGTCCCGTCGCTCTGGTGACGGCGCATATGGGCAACTTCGATGCACTGCGGGCGATCCTGTTCTCGCAGGGCTATGAGTTGGGTGCGCTCTACCGCGAGATGAACAACCCGCGCTTTAACGCCCATTACGTCAAGGCGCTGAGCGAGATCGGAACACCGCTCTTTCCAACAAAGCGCGAAGGCGTTGCGCAATTCGTGCGCCACCTCGCAAATGGCGGGATCATCGGCATCCTGACGGACGTGTATAACAGCAAGGGCGCCGACGTGACCTTCTTCGGGAAGCCTGCACCGACATCGACCGCCGCCTGCCATTGGGCGGTCAAGCACGGCGCGGTGGTGATCCCGTGCTACGGCCTGCGCCAGCCAGACGGCCTTTCCTTCCGTCTGCTTCTGGAAGAGCCCGTGCCGCATCGTGATCCGGTCGAGATGACCCAGGAGATCAACGACCGCCTTGAGGCCGTGGTGCGCGAGAACATGGAGCAGTGGTTCTGGATCCACCGCCGATGGAAGCCCGAGCGAAAGCTGCGCACGCGTCGCTGAGGCGGCCTCTCAGTAAAGGCCGCCCGAGCTCATGGACCCGTAGGTCGCCTTCTTCGTGGGGATCGTCACTGTCTCGCCAGTGGCATTGCGCACTTGCTGGCCACCCGAAACACCGGCGCCGCGTGCCTCGTCCACCAGCGGTAAGTTGGAGCCCATGGCAAAGCCGCCATCGAAGGCGACGCCGAACATCGGCTCTTCGCCCAGGCGGAAATACTCTGCCACAACGTCCGGACCCTCGGCCGAGTCGGGCAGGCGCGCGCCGGTGTAGCGGTTGATCTTGATGAAGTGGCCACCCGGCGGCACCTCAAACGGACCGCCGCCATATTTCTCGGTTGCGGCCTGCATCACCTTGTTGAACACGGGCGCGCACATGCCACCGCCTGACGCGCCCTCCCCGAGCGAGCGCGGCTGGTCGTAGCCGATGTAGCAGCCGGCCGCGATATTCGAGGTGAAGCCAACGAACCACACGTCCTTCGCGTCATTCGTCGTGCCGGTCTTGCCGGCCACAGGAACGCTCAGGTTGACCTTGCCGCGCGCGGTGCCGTTCTCCACCACGCCCTTCATCATCGACGTTAGCTGGTAGGCCGTGATGGCGTTCATGACCCGCTCGCGGTTCGACACGATGGTCGGCGCGAACCCCTCCTCGAGCGTCGCGGCATCGCAGTCGATGCACTCGCGCCGGTCGTGCTTATAAACGGTGCGGCCCCAGCGGTCCTGTACGCGGTCCACAAGCGTCGGCTGTACGCGCTCACCCCCATTGGCGAACATCGAATAGGCCGCGACTATCTTATAGAGGGTGGTTTCCTCGGCGCCGAGCGAGTTGGCCAGGAATCGACCCATGTTGTCATAGACCCCGAACCGCTCGGCATAGCCGCCGACGACGTCCATCCCGACCTCTTGCGCGAGGCGCACGGTCATGAGGTTCCGCGACTGCTCGATGCCCGTCCGAAGCGGGGTCGGTCCGTAAAACTTGTTCGAGTAGTTCTTGGGCCGCCAGAGGCCCTGGGGCGTGTTGATCTCGATCGGCGCGTCCACGACGATCGTCGCCGGCGAGAAGCCGGAATCCAGTGCCGCGGCGTAGACGAACGGCTTGAACGACGATCCCGGCTGCCGCGTGGCCTGCGTGGCACGGTTGAAAACCGAGTTCTGGTAAGAGAAGCCTCCCTGCATGGCCAGCACGCGGCCGGTGTCGACATCCATCGCCATGAATGCACCCTGAACCTCGGGCACCTGACGAAGCGTCCAGCTGTCGCCTTCGCGGCGGACGTGAACGACTTCGCCGACCTCGAATTCGTCGCGGAAGCTACCGGGAAGCCAACGGATGTCTTCGCGCGGGACGCTCTGTTCGCCCTGCCCTTCGACACCCACACGCATCGACTGGTCGCCCAGTTCCAGCACCACCGCCGGATACCAGTGTCCGCCAACCTCGATGTCCCGGGCCACCTTCACGTTCGCGAGCGCAGCCTTCCAGTCGGACAGCTTCTCCGCGGGAATGCTCTTGCCAGTTCCGCGCCAACGGCCCCGGCTACGGTCATAGCTTTCAAGTGCCTCTTGCAAGGCGACCGCGGCAACCTGCTGCAGCTCGGGATCGATCGTGGCGCGCACCGAGAGGCCCGCCGAGAAGAATTCACCTTCGCCATAGTCACGGCTGAGTTGGCGGCGGATTTCGTCGGTGAAATAGTCGCGCGGCGGAATTTCGTCTCGGAAGCTCTCGTAGTCGCCACCCTGCACCGACAGAAGCGGCGCAACGCGGGCTTCGCGGTACTCTTCTTCGGTCAGGTAGTTGTTGTCGTACATCTCGCGCAGGACATAGTTGCGACGCTCGATGGACCGCTTCTGCGCGCGGACCGGATGGTAGGTCGACGGCGCCTTGGGAAGAGCCGCTAGGAACGCTGCCTCCTGCGGCTCAAGCTCGGAGAGCGACTTGTTGAAGTAGCTCTGCGCCGCGGCGGTGACGCCGTAGCTGTTCTGACCCAGGAAAATCTCGTTGAGGTACAGCTCGAGGATCTTGTCCTTACTCAACGTCTTCTCGATGCGCGCGGCCAGGATCAGCTCCTTCACCTTCCGTTCGGCCGAACGCTCGCCACCGAGCAGGAAGTTCTTCATCACCTGCTGCGTAATGGTCGATGCACCGCGCACGCC
This sequence comes from Palleronia sp., assembly GCF_042089775.1. Taxonomy (NCBI): domain Bacteria; kingdom Pseudomonadati; phylum Pseudomonadota; class Alphaproteobacteria; order Rhodobacterales; family Roseobacteraceae; genus Palleronia; species Palleronia sp. Next base: position 8,252 of record NZ_JBELKF010000071.1, on the reverse strand, counting down.
GTTTCCGGTGGCCGCGTCGAGAGCCGCGGAAATCATGCCGCGTGGATCATAGCCCTGATGGTTGTAGAAGTTCTTGTCCTCGGCCGAGATGAAGGCGTGCTTCACCAGGTCCGGGATCTCGTCGGCCGGGGTGAACAGGCGCCGCTCCTTGGCGAACTCATCGATGATCCGCCCCTCGGAGGAGTAGATCCGGCTGATCGTCGGGGGGGTGTATTGGGCCAGCTGGTCGGTATCAGGCAGATCGCGCGAGTATATCCAGAAAACCGCCCCGATCGACAGCGCGGCCGCCAGCGCCCCCATGGTGACGAGCGTGAAGATACTGCCGAAAAAGGACAGGAAGGCACGGATCACAGACGCGATCTCCGGATGAGGGAGGGAATACCGCGCCTCTTTAGCGCGAACACCTCGTGAAATCAAAACGGCATCGGCGGATTCCTACCGCGCCACACGGTCCCGTGAGCGCTACTGCATCATTCGCTGAGCCTCGATCGCATCGGCCCGCGCCCAAGTCTGTAGCCCAGCCCGTATCCCCTCGGCGGCACGAGCGCGCCACGCGGGGTCGGTCAGGCGTGCGCGGTCCGTGGCGCTCGACATGAAGCCGAGTTCAATCAGCACCGAGGGGATGTCCGCGGCGCGCAGCACCGAGAAGTCCGCCTTCAGGCGCGGCCGCTTGTGCAGGTCTCCGGTTGCGCGCGAGAGACCGGCGACGATCTCGTCCCCCAGCGCGTCGGAGCGCGGGCCGGTCTCGCGCCGAACCATGTCCATCAGGATGCCTGCAATCGCGTCATCGCCTACCCCTGTGTCGACCCCGATCAGCAGGTCGTTGTGGTCCATCCGCTCAGCCAGCTTATGCGACGCCTCGTCGGAAGCGGCTTCCGAGAGAGTGTAGACAGTGGCGCCGGAGGCGCGGCCGCTTTCAAGGGCGTCGGCGTGCAGCGACAGGAAGACGTCGGCCTCGGCGCGTCGGGCCAGGCTGACGCGACGCGGCAGCGGCACGAAGCGATCAACGCGCCGAGTCAGCGTCACTTCCATGCCGTCTGCCTCCAGCACTTCGGCAAGTTCCAGAGCAAAGGTCAGGACGAGATCCGCTTCTGTGATCCCGTCGCTTTCTGCTCCCGGGTCGAACCCGCCGTGCCCCGGATCAAGCGCGACCCGCAGCGGACGATCATCGGCTCGGCGCAGCGCTGGCGCGGCGACCTCTGCGGCGGGTGGAAGCGCAAATGTCGCCCCCTCCGGGACGCCGGCCTCGGCGGAGAATCGTTCAGGCGTTGTAGGGGCGAGTTGCAGCTTAAGAAGAGCACCTTCCACCCCCGCCGTGACAAGGCCGGCGGTTTCGATCCGCAAAGGGTCGGCCAGTTCCACGACGAGACGCGACCATCCCTCGCGGAAGCGGCCGCGATAGAGGCCCTGCACGTGATCCGACGCGTGCATGTTGGCGAGGTCGGCGCCGGTGAAGTCGACCTCGGAAAAGTCGATGACCAGCCGCCGGGGATCGTCGAGCGTGAAGACCCGCCACGGCACCGGCTGGCTCAGGGCAAGCTCGACATGCAGGTTGGCCCCGAAATCGACGATGCGACTTTGCTCTGTGTCGATCCTGGCAAGCGCGGTCAACATCTCCGCGCCGACGGACGGCGGAATCAGCCCTTCGGCCGGGGCAGAGACTGCCCCGTTCCAATCGTCAGCGTTGTAGCCCTGCGTTGCAGCCGGTGCCGCCAAGCACGCCGCACACGCCAGCCCGAAAGCCAGTCGTCGGAAGCCCATCCGCTCGCGCCTCGTCTTGTCTGCCTCGTTCGGAGTCTTTTTCGCGCCCCGTCTTGTGGCAGAAAGGTTAGCATCGGCGGAAAAATTCCGAAAGAAGAATCAAGCTCGCTCGGTCCATTCCTTCAGGCGCCTGAGTCCCTCGACGATATCTCCGGTGGCACGCGCATACGAGAATCGCAGCATGCCCCCACCGCGGGCAGGATCGAAATCAAGGCCGGGCGTGACGGCAACACCGGCTTCATCAAGGATACGGCCTGACAACGCGAGCGCGTCTTCCGACAGATGATCCGACTTGGCGTAGACGTAGAACGCCCCGTCAGGCGGCGCGAAGCTCGGAAACCCGGCTTCCGTGAGGCCATCTACCATCAGTTGCCGGTTCGCGGCATAAACCGCTCGATTCGCCTCGAGCTCTTCGTCGCAATCGAAGGCCGCGAGTGCGGCGACCTGGCTTGCATGACTTGGGCAGATGAAGAGGTTCTGCGCGAGGCGCTCGACCCGGCGCACATGGCTCTCGGGCACGACCATCCAGCCGATCCGCCAGCCCGTCATGGAGTAGTATTTCGAGAATGAGTTGATGATGAAGGCGTCGTCCGTCAGCTCGAGCGCCGAGACCGCCGGCCGGTCGTAGTGCAGGCCGTGATAGATCTCGTCCGAGATAAGCGCAACATCCGCCTCGTGACACCGCGCAATCAGCGCACCAAGCGCGTCGCGCGACAGCATGGTCCCGGCCGGGTTGCCCGGCGACGCGACGATCAGTCCTGACAGGTCAGTCCCGATCTGGTCGGGACGCGGTTGAAAGCGGTCGGACATGATGGTCTCGATCCCGACTGGCTCGAGCGACAGCGCCTTCAGGATGTGCCGGTAGGATGGATAGCCAGGAAGGCCCAACCCGACCCGCTCGCCCGCATCGAACAGGGCGGTGAACGCCAGCACAAAGCCGGCCGAAGCGCCCGCCGTTACGACGACACGCGACGGATCAAGGTCAACCTCGTGCCATTCCTTGTAATGACGTGCGATCCGGGCACGTAGCTCGGGCAGCCCAAGCGCCACCGTGTATCCCAGCGGCCCCGCCTCCATCGCCGCGGAAAGAGCCCGGCGCGCACCCGTGGGCGCCGGAGTTCCGGGTTGGCCGACTTCCATGTGGATGATGTGGCGTCCCGCAGCCTCGGCCGCGCGCGCCCTCTCCATCACGTCCATCACGATGAAGGGATCCACGTCCCCGCGCTTCGATTTTCGCATGCTTCGCACCTCCGGCGGCCTGCCTGCCCCGCCGCGTGGCGGGCGTCAATCACGTTGCCGCAAGCGCTCTTGCCACGCCGCGGCGGATCGCTCACGGTCGGGCGCAACGTTTACAGGAGCCCACCGATGAAGAGCCCCCTCGCCGCTGCCCTCTGTCTTGCCCTGACCGGACCCGCCCTCGCGACCGAGATCGGCGACATGACGAATGCCGAGCGCGCCGCCTTCCGCGACGAGGTGCGATCTTACTTGCTCGACAACCCCGATGTTCTGATGGAAGCGATCTCCGTTCTCGAAAGCCGCGAGCAGCAGGCCCAGGCGCAGTCCGACGCTGAGCTGATCGCCGAGAACTCCGAAGCGCTGTTCGAAGACGGACAAAGCTGGGTCGGCGGCGATCCCGAAGGTGACGTCACCGTGGTCGAGTTCCTCGACTATCGCTGCGGCTACTGCCGGCGCGCCTTTCCCGAGGTCTCCGAATTGATCGAGAGCGACGGGAACATCCGGTTCATCGTCAAGGAGTTCCCCATCCTCGGGGAACAGTCGATTCTTGCCAGCCGCTTCGCGATCGCAACACAGCGTATCGCCGGCGACGACGCCTACGAAGCCGTTCATGACGACCTGATGACGTTGCGGGGTGAAGTGAACCAGGCGAGCCTTCAGGGTATCGCCGCGGATCACGGCCTGGATTGGGACGCCATTTCGGCCGAGATGAACGTTGCCGCAGTCGACGCGCGTATCGAAGAATCTCTGGCTCTCGGCCAGAGCATGGGAATCAGCGGCACGCCCTCCTTCGTGTTCGGTGATCAGATGGTGCGCGGCTACGTCCCGCTCGACGTGATGCGCAAGACTGTGGCAGACGAACGCGGCTAAAGAGCCCGAGCGCATGGAAACGTGTGGCAGGACCGACGAACATGGCAGCGTCGGTCACCCCGATGCTGCCATCGGAACATCGGTCGGCATCCCTGCATCGGAGGGCGTTCAGCGGAACGTAGCGGTCCAGTTAAACGGTTATTAAATATCCGCACGTAGGGTCTGGCAGACACGACCTCTCGACGGACCGCTGCCATGAACTTCCCAGGATCGATTCCGTTCTACCGATCCGCCGGAATCAAGATCGCCGCCTGGATTTTCGCTGTCTTTGGCCTCTTTGCCGTGGCCCTCAATCACCTTCTCGACGACGCTCTCAACGTCATCGCGACCCAATTGGTGGCAGCCCAGGTGGCCGCCGAGGTGGGTTCCTACGGATCCTCCCTCAGCCCGCATCTTGCGTTTGAGCAGCAGGCAGGCGCGGAAAAGATCCTTTCGCGCATGGTCGAAAGCTCCAACGGAGCAATCTCGCGCGCGGTAATCGTCGACGCCGAGGGTGAACCATTCGCGGCTTGGGGCAAGGGAGACTTGCGACCACTCTACGATGCCGCAGATGCTGAGCAAACGTCTGATGGCAGCCGGATCGCTGTCGCGGCTCTGACGCTTTCCAACGGGCCCCGGGTAGGCACCCTCGTGGCCGAATGGACTGTCCAGCACGTTGCAGCCCCTCTTAACGACGCTCGCCATCGGATCATCCTGGCAACGATGGCCTTCGGGCTTCTCATCGTTGCGAGTGTCCTGTTTGTCTTTCGGCTCCTCATTTCGCGTCCGCTTTCCCGACTCTGCGCGGCGGTAGAGTGTCTGCGGCGCCACGAGTACCACGTAGCACCTCCCGGCGTCGCACGGAACGACGAGATCGGAGTTCTCAGTCACTCGATAGACTCGCTCCGCGGCGACTTGGACGCATCTGTGGAACAAGAGGCACGAGCACGCCACACTACCGCAGCCTTCGAAGCGGCGAGTCTACCCCTGATGGTGGCTGATGCGACCGGTATAATCCGGGCAATCAATCCCGCCGCCCAACACCTGATGACCCGGTATCGGGACGAGATGATGAAGATGATGCCCGCTTTCGACCCCGCGAACATCGTGGGGCAGCCGCTCCAGCAGATACATCCTAATAGCCAAAGCCAAGTTTTAAGCTGGAGTGAGACTTCACCGACAAGTGTCTCTCTGAAGTTCGGCGATGGCCGCGTGAAGCTAAAGACGACGCCGGTTCATGGGGCTGACGGAAGCATGGTCCGCCTGGTGCTTGAGTGGCAGGATGCCACTGATCAGTTCCGAAATAGCGCCCGTCTTGACGCGATTGAGCGGACTCAATTCTATGCGGAATTCGGAGCCGACGGTCGGCTTAAGGCCTGCAACGACATGTTCCGCAATGCGACGGATAACAGGTCTGAACGGGCTGATGAACTGCTCTGCAGCGCCGACCCGGGCGGCCCTACCGGTCACCAGATGGTTGAGCAGGCCCTCCGAGGAGAAAGAACGGACGGATTGTTCCAGATTTCTTCAAGCTCGGGCAGAGCGGTCTTCGCTGAGGGTAGCATCAACGGGGTGATTGATACCGACAACACAATCTACCGCCTTTTCTTTTTCGCCCGCGACGTGACCGAGACTCACCTTGACGTGGAGCAAACACGGATCGAGCGCGAACAGTCTGACAAAGAGCGGCGGCAGGTCATCAGCGCACTTCGGACCGGCATGAACAAGCTCGCCAACGGAAATCTTGACGCGGAGATCGAGGCACGGTTCGCGGACCACTATGAAGAACTGCGACGTGACTACAACGACACTGCTCGGACGCTTCAAGCCGCAATGATGGAAGTCGCCGAACAAGCCAGCCGCTTCCGTAAGCAAACGAGTGAGATCAGTGCCATCATAAAAACCCTGACGCGACGGAGCGAGAACACAGCTTCAACACTCGAGCATAGTACGGCAGCACTCAACCACTTGACGGACGGCGTAAGAACCGCCGCGGAGAATGCACAGCAAGCGAGCCTGCTAGTTTCAGACGCGCGCACGGGCGCCGCGAAAAGTGGAGAGATTGTGCTCCGGACGGTTAAGGCAATGGACGAAATTGCAGCGTCGTCGGAAAAAGTCGCGTCGATCACCAAAGTCATCGACGACATCGCTTTCCAGACAAACCTACTCGCCCTGAATGCAGGAGTGGAAGCAGCACGGGCTGGCGATGCCGGACGGGGATTCGCGGTTGTCGCCTCAGAGGTTCGCGCACTTGCGCAGCGATCATCGGACGCGGCGAGGGAGATCAACACGTTGATAGACCAAAGCAGCGTTCAAGTTAGATCTGGGGTGACCCTCGTGGGAGAGACAGGTCTCGCACTTCAGAAGATCGCCGGCTGGGTTGAGAGTATATCTGATCGATTCGTGCAGATTGCCGACTGCTCGAAAGATCAGTCGTTTAGCCTCGGCGAGGTCAACGGAGCGATGAATGAAGTTGAAGGTGCGACACGAAATGTTGTCGCTCGCTTAGAGGAGGCTCATGCTGCCTCCCAGGCATTGGAGGCGGATGCTTGCTCGCTTGTATCGGCTATTTCCAATTTCTACATTCAAGGAGATGAACGAGCGGAAATCTCAGCTGTACCGCCGTATATCACAAGGGGAAAACGGCTCAACGATCGCAAAGGCGCTCCCTTCGCATCCTCGGTGACTACGCCAGCCGAAACATGGACGGATTTTTGATGCAACCCCCAACGCTGACAGGAACGCCAAACGGCTCTAACACGAAAAAGTCTGTCACTTTGCTACAAGGGGAATGCTACGTTACTGACAGACGAGGCCTAGAACTCACAACACTTCTCGGTTCCTGTATCGCGACTTGTATGTACGACACAACGGCTGGGGTTGGTGGCATGAACCATTTCCTGCTGCCGTTTGGATCTGCGGACAGCCCATCGACCGAGCGCTATGGTCTCTACGCAATGGAAATATTGATCAACGGTCTTCTCAAAAACGGAGCTCGTCGCAGCCGCCTGTCCGCAAAAGTTTTCGGTGGCGCTCAAATGGGTGAATCGATCAATGGCATCGGTGACAGAAATGCTGCTTTCGCATTTAGCTTCTTAGAGCTCGAGAGAATCCCGTGCCTTGCCAGATCAACGGGAGGAACATTGGCACGTAGAATTAAGTTCTGTCCCTCTACGGGACGCGTCTCACAACTCTTCGTCCGCGATATGGTCGCAGATGCACCTCAGAATCCACCACAGGGCGACGACGTCATGTTCTTCGATGGAGACCATTCTTGAGCAATCACATCATCTTGGAGGGAAGACTTACCTCCGACCGCGCCGCTGATCTACGTGATTTACTAACGGAAGCGCCGGATATTGTCTCGCTTGACGGCACCAAGGTTGAAACTGTCGGTGCGCTCTGCGCTCAAGAGATCTATCGCGCCTTCGCATCGCGCTCCGGGACAACAGCTTCCTTTAGCCTGCGCGCATCTAGTGAAATGCGTGCCGATCTGGAACTTATGGGATTGTCGGCGATTCTTTTAGATCTTGGAGACAATGAATGAGCAGCCTCAAGATATTGGCGATCGACGACTCGCGGACGATGCGAAACTTACTTCGCGCGACGCTCGAAGAGGCTGGCTTCGAAGTATTCACAGCCGAAGATGGCGAGGTCGGCGTTCAGGCGGTATCCACCGTCGCGCCCGACGTGATCATCACAGACATCAATATGCCACGCCTCGACGGCTTCGGCGTGATCGAGGCTGTACGACGCCAGGAAGGAAGCCGGCGGATCCCTATCCTCGTGCTCTCCACCGAAAGTGCAGCGGACCTGAAAGATCGGGCTCGCGATGGCGGTGCAACCGGATGGATCGTGAAGCCTTTCGACGATGCAAAGCTGCTCTCGGCAATTCGGCGAGTGGCAGGAGGCTAACATCATGGCGAGTTTAGACGAAATCCGGCAGGTGTTCTTCGTGGAGTGCGACGAGCAACTCGAAACACTCACTGACGGTTTGGGTGAAATGCATCCAGACGCCGACCCCGGCGAAATATCCGAAACAATCAACGCTATGTTCCGAGCGGTTCACTCAATAAAAGGAGGTGCTGCGTCATTCGGACTAAGACCGCTGACAAGTTTTGCACATGCGTTTGAGTCGGTTCTAGACGATCTCCGCCTAGGCAAGATAGAGGTCACAACCGAGCTCATCCGCGAGTTTTACCGGGCATCAGATCATCTGGCCGATCTTGTCGCTGGGGGCGGTACAGGCGACCAAGTCAACCCCGATACTCTTGACCAGATGATCTCATCAATTTTAGTATTGGGAGAGGACAAGGCTGACGAGCTGAACCAAGGCGAGGTAACACCCGAGGGATTTGGCTTCGAGCCGATCGCACTAGACTTTTCGGGGATCAACGTTCAGGAGG
>NZ_JBELKF010000009.1:18625-69476 GCF_042089775.1 Palleronia sp. | reverse complement strand
AGACATCAACCGGCGGACTCTCCGTAAGGCCGGAGGGAAGTTGGGGCTCAGGTCACGACTGCCGATGTGTGCCGCATGCATGACGTGAACGCTGATTTTCTAGGAGTGGAATGCCAGGTGTGGTGGACTCATGCTTTCGGACGCTCATCGCTGAAGGCGTTTGAGGATGAGAACACGAAGCTCTTGGGCGAGGCGGTGCATGTCGAGGCGGTTCTGAAGGATTGCCGCAGGAAAATTGTAGCGTCCGGTGTCAGGTGGGAGGTCTTTGAGATCCACAGCGTGAGCCAGCGCCTAGCATACAGGGCGCTGACCGTGGATCAGTCGAGCATACGGTATCGCAGCGTCCTCCCGAGGATGCCGAGGCAAGGGTGGCGATATAGGCTGTGGCAGCCGAGTGCCGCCAATTCGGCTATATCCGTGTGCATGTCATGCGTGAAAGGCCGGGCTCATGATGAACCTCAAGAGGCTCAGGCGACTTTAACTTGGAGCAGTTCCAGGTGCGCCGGAGGGGCGGCCGCAAACGCCGCCGGTCGAGCTCACCCTTTCTGCGCCACGCGGGCTGACGTCAGCGTCGGTTCTATCTGAGTGCCCAACGCACTGGCATCGAGTGGCATATCGGCACATCGGGAAGCGCGGGTGGTGTGCCCGCCCGGTGTCGAGCGAGCGCCGCGGTCAGGCGGCGCGGGACGGGCGATGCTCCTTTACATCGAAGCGACGTACAAGGTCCGACAGTGCCCGAGACTCGTTGCGCAGCCCCAGCGTCGCGGCTGCAGTCTCTTCGAACATGGCAACGTTCTGCTGCGTCGCTTTCTCGAGTTGGCACATGGAAGAGTTTATCCCGGACAATTCGTTGGCTTGCTCTGACGAAGACGTTGCGATCAGTCCGACCTGACCGGCAAGATCGTCCACGGAAGAGACGATCGATTGTAGGGCCGCTCCCGCCTCGGACGCCATGCCAACGACCGAGCCGACCTTCTGGCTAGATTGCGTGATCAAGGCGTCGATTTGCCGCGCGGCCTGCGTAGAACGCTGGGCAAGAGCACGGACCTCGGACGCAACGACGGCGAAACCTCGACCTGCTTCGCCCGCACGTGCTGCTTCGACGCCTGCGTTCAGAGCCAAAAGGTTCGTCTGGAACGAAATGTCATCGATCAAGTCGATGATCTTGCTGATCTCCGCGGAGGATTCAGCGATTTCGCCGATGGCGCCCACGGTGCGATCCACGACGGCCTGTCCTGCTCGTGCAGTCTCGTTCGCTGATCTGACTAGGCTATCGGCCCGAGTGGCGCCTTCGGAGGCTTCGTTGACAGCTATGCTCAGGCGCTCCAGTGCCTTGGCAGTCATTTCCAGCGTTCCGGCGGTGGATTCCGTGCGCTGCGAAAGAGAAGTCGCAGCCGATGAGATCTCCTCGATGTTGCTGTCCATCGATTCCGTCGAATTGCCGATGCCGCTGAGGAGTTCGGCCAAAGTCTCCAAAGCTTCATTGAAGTCCAGGCGGAGCTGCTCGTAGGCGGCCGGGAAAGTCTCCTCGATCCGGGTGTCGAACTTGCCTTCTGCAAGGTGACGCATACCGCCGGCCAGGGCGGCAACAATCCGCGCCTGCTCGGCCTCGCGGGTAGTACGCTCTTCTTCGGCCAAGCGGCGAGACTTCTCTTCCGCGGCTGCGCGTCCTGCCTCGCGGCGCTCTTCCTTGCGGCGTTGCTCTTCATGGTTTTCCAGCGCCCGCCGCTCTTCTTCAGCCCGTTGCTGGCGCGCAATCTCGGCCTCCTGCCGCATATGATTCTGTTCGGCCTCCATCCCTTCCTTTTCGATCAGGGCGTGGCGCAAACCATCAACTTGTTTGGCTATTTCGCCGACTTCATCCGCGCGGAGCGTCGCGGCTATCTCATCGTGGATGTAGCCAGAGCGGATGCGGGCGATGGCGCCGGAAAGTTGATGCAAAGGAGAGGTGACGCTTCGCGCGATGAAGAGCCCGGCACCGCCGAGCACTGCCAGCACGACGGCAAGTGCGATCACGGCAGAGGCGAGGTGAGTGAACATCTCGGCTTCTACATCATTGATCCAGATGCCCGTGCCCACCACCCAGTTCCACTGCGGCACGAGGCCGGTGTAGCTGATCTTGGGCAGCGGATCGCCGCCTTCGGGCGGACTGATCTCATAGGGCACGGTGCCACCACCGGTGGCTGCGACCTGCATCAGTTCGCGCGTGAAATAGCGGCCGTCGGGAAGCTGGTTGTCGTAGTGGTTCCGACCGACCTGCCCGGCGTCCGGATGCACGAGCATGTTGGCGTCCGCGTCGAAGGCGAAGATGTAATTCCCGACGCCGTACCGGATGCTGCCTAGAACCCGCTTTGCTTCGGCTTGAGCCTTGGCCTCGGTCATCTCCCCCGAGGCTGCCAGGTCGGCATAGGAGGCCACGATTGCGATCGCCGTCTCGACCTGCGACTTGATCAGGTTTTCCCGCTGCTTGTATGCCTCGCTTTGGTAGTTTCCGAAGCCGACCGCGAAAAGCGCGACCATCAGAAGCCCGGCGAAAGCAATCAGGCCAAAGAATTTGCGTGAGATCGTCAGTTTCATTTCATCACCGGCTCCGAGGTTGGCCGGGACAAGCTGCGCCAGAATGGTTACGGCCGACTGACCCTCACGCTTCAATATGCGGTGCATTCGAACCATCCGGCAGCTCGTGGAAACTGCCGGCGAGGTTCAACGGGTGGTAGAGGGGCCGTCGACGCCGGAAAAACCCTTCATCTGGTCCTCGGCCCATGCCTTGACGTCGTACTTGCGGATGGTCTCGCGCATGTCGCGCATCCGCTCTTCCTGTTCTTCCTCACTCATGTTCAGGGCCTGCAGCAGCGCCTTGTCCATCGACTTGTGCGAGAAGGGATTGGCCAGCACGGCCGAGCCCATCTCGACCGCCGCACCCGCGAATTCGGACAGGACCAGTGCACCGCGGAGGTCCGAGCGGCAGGCCGCAAACTCCTTGGCGACGAGGTTCATGCCGTCGGCGAGGGGGGTGATCCAGCACACATCGGCGGCACGGTAGTAAGCCACTAGATCGTCGAACGGGATTGCCCGGCTCATCAAGGTCACAGGCGTCCAGTCGAACGTGCCGAACTGGCCGTTGATGCGACCCACGGTCTCTTCGATCTCGGCCTGTACGCTCTCGTACACCGTCATGTTGCGGTTGGCGCTGACCGACACGTGCAGCAGCCGGACCTTGCCGTGCAGATCCGGATTGTCTTCGAGGATGCGCTCGAAGGACAGGAGCTGATCCGCCCCGCCTTTGGTGTAGTCGGTGCGGCCGACGGACAGGATCATTGCGCCGGTGCCGATCTCGCTGCGCAGCTCACGGGCGCGCGCCAACGTCTCTTCGGACTCGGCCTTGCCTGCAATGTAATCGACGTCGACGCCGACCGGCGAGGCCAGCACCTGCACTCTGTGTCCCTCGTGCTTCACCCAGCGGGCAACCTTGCGGTCGGAAAGCGCCACGTATTCCTTTACGAAGTCCGGAGCCACGGGCTCGCGCGGGCCCGTCTCGATGTCGAAGAGGCTTTCGGCCACACCGACGAAGTTCGCCGCGTAGCGCGGGATGTGGAAGCCGACGACGTCGCAGGCCAGCAAGCTTCCCATGATCTCGCGCCGCCAGGGCAGCACGTTGAACATGTCAGCCGACGGGAAGGGCGTGTGGTGGAAGAAGCTGATCCTGAGGTCGGGGCGGATCTTGCGCAGGTAACCCGGCACGAGCCACAGGTTATAGTCGTGGACCCAGACGACGGCGCCTTCGGCCGCCTCGTTTGCGGCGGCCTCGGCAAAGGCCCAGTTCACCTCGCGGAAGGTGGGCCAGTCGACAGGGTCGTAGTCGTACTTCTCCTTGAAGGAGTGCAGGATCGGCCAGAACGCCTCTTTCGAGGTGACGTGGTAGAACGACCGGACCTGCGCTTCGGTCAAGGGAAGGCGGCTGACGGAATACTTGCCGTAGCTGTCCTCGATCTCGACGATGCGCTCGAAGTTGGGTTCGGCCGGCGTTTCAGACAGCTTCCACGCGACCCAGGCGCCCTTTTCCACGCGGCCGAAGAAGCTCTTCAGCGTGGGTACGATGCCGTTGGGACTCTTGTTTTCCTTGCGGACGATTTGGCCGTTTTCCTCGACCTCCTCGTAGGGCTGACGGTGGTAGACGATTACCAGATCGGACGCCATTCGAACCTCCTCACTCCTTGGTGCCGGACGCCTCTGCGCCCGGCGTCTCGTGCAGATCGAGCGCGCGGACCGCCTCGAGGATGCCCGCGGCGCCGATCGCCTCGGCGATATAGACGTGGCTCAGCGGCCTGACCCGTTCCACCAGCGCGTCCTCGGAGCCGCCGACAGCCACGGCCGGAAGGCCGCATTCCAGCATTGACAGGTCGTTCAGCGTGTCGCCCGCGGCGAGCACCGCATTGGGTGGGACACCAAGATGGCTGGCCAGCTTCTTGAGCGACGGCCCCTTCGAGATGCCCTTGGGCAGGACGTCGAAATACTTGGATGCCGACGCGATCCAGTCGAACCCCATCTCTTCGACCTTGTCGATGATCGAGCGGTCGAACATGTCGGGATCCATATCGTAGCTGACGCGGTAGCGGAAGTCCGTCGGCTGCAGCGTCAGACCCGGCGCCCCGTCAAGCGCGTTGCGCACCCGATCACCCGCGTTATTCCACGTCTCGGCGATGGCGGACTCGAGCGCCGGGATCGGCTCGAGCGACTTGTTCTTGACCTGCGCGATGGTCGTGCCGACGTCGCCGACCACGTATTCGGGCCACGGCACGCCGCTGTCGCAAAGCTCGGCGATGAACTTCGGGTCGCGGCCGGTGACGAAGATCAGGCCAATGGTCTGCCGGTTGGCCTCGATCCAGTTGTAAAGCGTCTGGCGGTCTTCTTCCGAGCCACCGAGGAAGGTGCCGTCGAGATCGGTGGCCAGGACGAACTTGCAGCTGCCGATATCGCGGGCGGGGGTCTCGCTCATGCGGGTTCTCCGAAGGGGTGCTTGAACTGGATGGGCATGCCTTTGGGCTCGGCCTCGATCGGGCGGGCCCAAAGATCACGGAAGGTCTGGGTGATGTCGGCGTTTTCGTGCAGGATCGTGTAGACGGCTTCGCAGATGGGCAACGTGACGCCTATCCGGCGGGCAAGGTCGATGACCGAGACCGAGTTGACCTCGCCCTCGACCACGACCTTCTTGCCACCGAAGCACTCATCGCGTTTCAGTCCCTGTCCCAGCTGCATCCCAAGGCTCATGTTCCGCGAGGTGGTGGACGAGCAGGTGAGCGTGAGGTCGCCAGCGCCCGAAAGGCCGGTGACGGTCTCGCGCCGGCCGCCGAGGTTTTCGGCCAGTGTCTTCATCTCGTCCATGCCGCGGGTAATGAGGGCGGCGCGCGTATTCTCGGCAAAGCCCGCGCCTGACATCATGCCGCACGCGATGGCGATGACGTTCTTCACCGCACCGCCGATCTCGACGCCGACGAGGTCGTCCGAGATGTAGGGACGGAAGCTTTCGGAGCTCATCGAGATCGCTAGTCGCGCGGCCGGTGCGTTCTGCGGGTCGAGGCGGTCCTGGTAAGAGAAGTCGAAGGCCACCGTCGCCGCGGTCGGGTGGGCGAGCACGGTTTCCTTTGCGAAGGTCGGCCCTGAAAGGGCGCCTACCGGGTTGTCGCCAAGCTCGGACGCCGCGACTTCGCCCAGCAGGAGGCCCGTCTTGGCTTCGATCCCTTTGGCACAGAGGGCGACCGGAACGCGCGGCGCAAGGTGCGGCTTCATCTGCCGACAGATGCTGCGCAGCGTCTTTGAGGGCGTGACGATCAGCACTGCTTCGGCGCCGTTCAGCGCCTCGGCCATGTCGGTCGTGGCCTCTATGCCGCTCGGCAGCGCCATCTCGGGGAGGTATCGCGGGTTTTCGGCGCGCTCGCGGATCGCGCGGACGGTTTCCTCGTCGCGGCCCCACATGATGACCTCGCGCCCCGCGCGTCGCGCGACCGAGGCCAGCGCAGTTCCCCAGCTCCCGGCGCCGATGACGGCAATCCGGCGGTAAGGCTCGGCCAGTGCGGCCGAAGCACGTTCTACTGTCTTGCTTACACTCATGGTCCCTAAACTGACCGTAAATCGGCTCGGGGCAAGTCCCTCGCGGTAGCTGCCGCCGCCCCTCGACAAGAAAATGCTGCGCTGCAACACCGCCGAGGGGCGCGAGCCGCGATCACCTCGCTAGAGGAACACCCTTTCCACGAACCAGTAGGCGCCCGTCAGCGCAATCAGGATCGAGGCCGGATTCGCCACGTTCTGGCGGTAGCTCTGCTCCCCGTCCGAGACCAGGGCCGCCGCCGTCAGGCCGCACAGGACCGCTACTGTCGCGATCAGAGGCGTCAGACCCTCCACGGGCAGGATCGTTGACAGCAGGGCCAGAAGTGCCGGCGCGGCGACAAAGGACAGGACCATGTAGCCATAGGCCAAGGGATCGTTGCGCTCGCCCGCCCGGTCGTGACGAATTGCGGCGGTGACAATCAGGAACGCCACGGCGATCACCGTGAGCTGGCCGATCTCGACCCCGATGTTGAAGCCGATGAGCTTGGCCACGAAGTTCTGCGCCCCAAGCCCGTAATCCGACAGAACGCTGGCAAACCCGAGCCCGTGCAGCAGGCCGAACACCACGATCACCACGGGCCGCCAAGGCGACAGGCCGCGCGCGAGCACGTTCTCGACTCCCACATAGACGATCGAGGCGGCAATCAGCGGCTCGACCACCGCGGCCGGTATCCGCACGACTCCCAGCGCCGCAAGCGCCAGCGTCACTGTGTGGGCCAGCGTAAAGGCCGTCACCTGCCAGAACAGCGGGCGGAAATGCGTCGACAGGAAGAACAGCCCCAGCACGAACAGGATGTGGTCGAGGCCCAAGGGCACGATGTGCTCGAATCCCACAGAGATGTAGCTGAGGAATGCCGCGCCGAAGCCCTGCGTGCTGCCGCCTTCGCGCGGGATCGGGTCGCTTTCGCCGCCGGAGGTCAGGTAGGCGGTGTAGCCTTCGGCGCCCTCACCCATCTGGCGTATCGCCACGGCGCCGAGCGACGGCTCCCATGCGATTGTCACCGGACCTTCCGGCGGCAGGTCTGCCGTGGCCATGAAGGTCGAGACGCGGGGCAGGGCGGGATCGCCCACCGGCGGGATCGAGACGTCCTGCAGGTCCAGCGGCACCGCCTCACCATCCACGCGCAGTTGCAGGCGCTCCTGCATGTCGGCCCAGTCGTCGCGGAAGGCGGCGGCAAGATCCTCGGGCGGCAGGTTCCGCAGCCGATCCGTCTCGTCGGAGAGATCGGAGTTGTTGGTGTTGGACAGGCCGTTCAGGTCGACGCCCGCGATCATTGGCTCGATCGTCGCCTCGACCTCCACCAGCGCAGTGCCGTCCTGCAGCGTCAGGTTCAGGACCGACGGCTGCACCTCGTGTGCAGCCACCGGCGTCGACATCACCACCAGCAGGGCCGCAAGTGCCGCCCCGATCCTTGACAGCGAGCTCCACCGGACCACCTTCGCTGCCTGCTTCCCTGGGATGGTTCTCATCTATGAAACTCCTGCCTGCCGCGACGGCGATTGTTCTGATTATACTCGCAGCACCGGTCGCCGCGCACGAGTTCTGGATCGAGGCCGATGACTACACGATTGCGCCCGGCGACCAACTCTCAGCTTCGCTTATGGTAGGGCAGGATTTCCACGGCTCCTCCTATGCCTACATCCCCGTGAACTTCCATCGCTTCGACTTGGCGATCGGTGGTGAGGACCCGCATCCCGTGCCCGGCCGTATCGGCGATCGTCCCGCCCTGCAGACCGAGATCGAGGCGGATGGCCTCGTGACGATCATCCATGTCACCCGAGACTACGAGCTGACCTGGGACACGTGGCGCGAGTTCACCGACTTCGTCGAGCACAAGGCCGGGGCAGGGGTGCTCGAAGCTCACGCTCAACAGGGCTATCCTCAGGAGGACGTGCGCGAAGTCTACACGCGCTACGGGAAGGCGCTCGTCGCGGTGGGCGAGGGGGCCGGGGACGACCGCGCCTTCGGCTTGCCGACCGAAATCGTCGCCCGCGAGAACCCCTACACGGGGGACCTGACGGACGGGCTCGACGTGCGGCTCTACTATGACGAAGAGCCCCGCGCGGATGCCCGGATCGAGGTGTTCTCCAAGTCCGGTCCCGACGACACGCGGCTCGAGACTGTTCGCACCGACGCCGAGGGGCGCGCCACCATCCCGGTCGAGGCCGGGCGCACCTACCTGCTGAACGCCGTCGTCTTTCGCCAGCCATCGGAGGAGCTCGACCTTGCGTTCGACCCGATGTGGGAAACGCTCTGGGCCAGCCTCACCTTCGCTGTTCCGGCCGATTAGCCTTCGCGCGACTTCTGCAAACGCTCGGCCCGCTTGCGCACCAACACCGAGCGCAGATCGTGCATCGCCAGGAGCAAGTCGTCGGTCACCGCGTCGACTTCATCACCTTCAGCCTTCGTCTGAAGCCAGTGCGTCACCTGGTTCAGGTGGTCCACGGTGCGCCGGATGTCGTCCACGAGCCGATCCGACAGGATGCGCCGGCGTTCGGCCATCCAGGTGTCGATGGCGGCAATGTCCTCGATACTGAGCGTGCGATCCCCGTGAGGCTTCACCTCGCCGTTGCGGATGTTGACCACGGCGATCTGGTCCATCTCGATCCGGCGCATCCGGTTTTCCTGCTCGACGCGAAAGACGATGGCGCCGTTCTCGCGGGTGCGGAAGTAGTAGGGGGGAAGCTCGGCGGCCATGGAACCTCTCGACGCGGACGTGTCGCGTTTCTGCGGGCGGGCGTCGTGGATCGGTGGCCACGCCGACCCGGACGTCATAAGGTCGGCTCCGGTGCCACACAAGGGAGAGCCAGATGAGCGACGCGATCGAACGGGACTGGTATTCCGACCAGACCGCCACATTCGGAGACCGGCTCGCAGACGCCCGCCAGGCCGTCGGCGTGACTCAAAAGGAACTGGCCCGGCGTCTGGGCGTGCGTCTTCAGACCCTCGAAGCCTGGGAGAACGACCTTTCCGAGCCTCGTGCGAACCGGCTGCAGATGATCTCGGGCCTGCTGAACGTGTCGCTCATGTGGCTCCTGACGGGCGAGGGCGAGGGGCTGACGGCTCCTGCGGACGACGCCCCTGCCGAAGTCACGCAGATCCTGAGCGAGATGCGGCAGCTGCAAAGCGACCTCGTCCGGACCTCGGATAAGCTTGGGCGTCTGGAAAAGCGGCTGCGGGCCCTGAAGCAATGAGCGTCGATGAAACGACCCTGCGCCGCCTGAAGATGCGCTCCATGCGCCGCGGCATCCGCGAGATGGACCTGATCCTGTCCGGCTGGGCCGAGACCCGCCTTGCCGCGCTTTCCCCCGAAGAGGTGGCGACCTACGAGGCCCTTCTGTCCGAGAACGACCAGGACCTCTATCGCTGGGTCAGCGGGCAGCAGCCGGCGCCGCCGGTTTACGCCGATCTGGTGGCCGATATCGCCACCTTGGCCCACGAAAGGGCAATATCGGCAAAAAACTGACACGATTTGACGAATTGTTAGTCATTCCGCCGCATGAACGACTTGTATAGAATACGGCGGAGAATGCGATGAACATTCATAACGATACGCTCACGATCACGGCGGCCGACCGCGGGTTCGCCGCGGAATACCTCGACAGCCTGTCGCTGGTGGAACGGCTGCACCGGCTGCTGCTCGACGTCCTGAAGGACGAGTTCGAGCGTGTCGGCGTACTCGAGGTCAACCCGGTGCAGGCGCTTCTGCTGTTCAACGTGGGCGACAACGAAGTCACCGCGGGCGAACTGAAAAGCCGCGGCTACTACCAGGGCTCGAACGTCAGCTATAATCTCAAGAAGCTGGTCGAGATGGGCTACATGCACCACAAGCGCTGCGAAATCGATCGCCGCGCCGTCCGCGTGAGCCTGACGCCCAAGGGGCACGACGTGCACAAGATCGTCGCCCGCATGTTCGCGCGCCACGCGCAAGGACTGCAGAGCAAGGACGTGCTCAGCTTCGACCAGATCACCCAGATCAACGGCACGTTGCGCCGGGTCGAGCGGTATTGGTCCGACCAGATCCGCTACATCTATTGACGGCTGCTTGGCCCGCGCCTTCGCGCGGGCCCGTTTGCTAAGTAGGCGCTTACCAGTGCCCGGTATTCTCCATGCTGGTCCAAGGCTCCTGCGGCTCCTTCGCGTCGCCCCGCTGCAGCAGCTCGACCGAGATGTTGTCGGGCGAGCGCACGAACGCCATGTGCCCGTCGCGCGGCGGCCGGTTGATCGTCACGCCCGCGTCCCGAAGCTTGGCGCACATGTCGTAGATGTCGTCCACGCGGTAGGCGAGGTGCCCGAAATGCCGCGAGTCGTCGGGCAGCTTCTCGTCGCCGTCCCAGTTATACGTGATCTCGACATCAGCGCGGCCGTCGTCCTGGTCGGGCGGGCACATGAAGACAAGCGTGAAACGGCCCTGCTCGCTTTCCTTCCGCTGACGCTCCTTCAGGCCCAGCATCTCGAAGAAGGCCATCGTCTTCTCAAGGTCCTTCGCACGCACCATCGTATGCAGGTATTCAATGCCCATCGGCCTCTCCCTTTCATGGTTTCGGCTGCAACTAGCGTCGGGCATAAGTCCGTAAAGATGCATGCCGTAGGAGAGCCCGATGTCCATCACCCCCGAACAGCAGGCCGAGATCGAAGCGCAGCGCGCTGAGACCACGTCCACCCGCCGCGCCACTGCCGCAGGGATGGAGGCGCATCTCTACGAGGCGAAGCCGGTGCTCGACCACGGCTTCGTGCGGGCGATCGACTACATGGGCGACGACGCAGCCATCGTACAGGCGGCCCGCGTCTCGTATGGGCGGGGGACCAAGGCGGTGTCGAACGACGAAGGGCTGATCCGCTACCTCATGCGGCACTGGCATTCTACCCCGTTCGAGATGTGCGAGATCAAGCTCCACGTGAAGCTGCCCGTCTTCGTCGCGCGCCAGTGGATCAGGCACCGGACGGCGAACGTGAACGAATACTCCGCCCGCTACTCGGTGCTGGACCGCGAGTTCTACATTCCCGCGCCCGAGCACCTCGCCGCGCAATCCACGATCAACAACCAGGGCCGCGGAGAGGTGTTGCAGGGCGAAGAGGCGCAGCGCGTGCTCGAAATGTTGCGCGACGACGCCAACCGCGCCTACGACCACTACCAAGAGATGCTTAGCACCGACGGCCAGCCGGGCCTTGCGCGCGAGCTTGCCCGGATGAATCTGCCGGCGAACATCTACACGCAATGGTACTGGAAGACGGACCTGCACAACCTCTTCCACTTCCTCCGCCTGCGCGCCGACCCCCACGCCCAATACGAAATCCGCGCCTACGCCGACACCATTTCCGCCATCGTCCGCGACTGGGTCCCCCTGGCCTACGCCGCCTTCGAGGACTACCGCATGGGCGGCGCCCACCTGTCCCGCGGCGCGCTGGAGGTCGTCCGCCGGATGCTGGCTGGCGAGGAGGTCACGCAGGAGAATAGCGGGCTGTCGGCGCGGGAATGGCGTGAGGTGATGGGGGTGATTGGGTGAGCCGTGCAGATAGGGAGCCGAGGCTGAGTTTTAGTCTAAAGCGATCCCTAGCCAATACGGTCGCTGATATCGAAACCGCTCGCGCTAAAGTTGGTGGCAGAGGAGGCGCTCTACCCGATGAGGAGTTGATGCTGGAGCTAGGAACGCTTGCTCTTGAGGATCGATACTTCTATCGTCACTTTGGCTTTGAGCTGCGGGTATTTCCACGCATGCTGAAACAGATCCTTTCTAAGATGCGGCCCGGGGGCGTTAGTACGCTCGAGCAACAGCTAGTTCGCATATATAGTGGGCGCCGTGAACGGACGTTGCGCCGGAAGGTTCGAGAGATCATCCTCGCAATCGCATTGGATGCCCACAATTCCAAACGAGATATATTAGCTTCGTATATGTTTGATAGTTACCTAGGATATCGCTTGGAGGGTGTTCGAGAGGCCAGCGAGTTCCTGTTCAACAAGCATTGGGGAGCACTGTCAGTCGAGGAGGCGGTGTTTGTTTCTTGTTTGTATGCTCGCCCATTTCCGAAAGCCCTATGGCTCAGAATTGAGCTAAATCCGCTTGGCCCCGCTTCTCCCGAGAGCCTTCTTGTACTCGGGGATATATATGCCCCCGCTTGGACGAGCAGGCTAAGATCCCGTTACCAGTATGGAATCCTATTAGTAGCTGATCGATTGAACAGGCGTTGAGCCAAGTAGGTGTAGGAAACGTGGGTTAGGTCGCCTCGCATATTCTCTTTATTCGGAACTCTTTCCAGATCAAGGGCGGCAATGCGATTGTCTAGGTTTCGCAGATACCGAGCAATGTCTGACTGGACACGACTCAGGTCTTCACTGGCGCCATCGAAGGATTTGCGGTCTCGGGTCGACAAGCCGGTTCTGCCGTGCCTTCTTACAAGCGTGATGGACGACGAATTGGCCTGCAGCCTCTCTTGTACTGTCTTTTCAAACTCGTACGCGCTGCTCCAGCCGAAGCTGTAAAATATCTGAGAGATGGTTGACGAGTACGCCCCCATCCACCTAGATAGCTCCTCCGAATATTCCTGCGCTCCCTCAGGAGAGATTTTCCCGGACAAAACCCGCTGGAGATACAACCTCTGGGCGTGAAGCCTTCTGTCAAGGCGCTTCGATAGGCTGTCGACAGTGCATCGGGCTATCTCTACTTCTTTCTCTATAAATTGAACTCTGCTCCGGTATTTCCACTCTCTCGACTGATAGATGTACCCCAAGCATGCGATCAAAATGGACGCACTCAGGGAAATCAAAAAAGCTTCTGCGGCAGAATTCATTTCTTTGCTTCCATTGCGACCA
This sequence comes from Palleronia sp., assembly GCF_042089775.1. Lineage (NCBI taxonomy): Bacteria > Pseudomonadati > Pseudomonadota > Alphaproteobacteria > Rhodobacterales > Roseobacteraceae > Palleronia > Palleronia sp. Next base: position 56,559 of record NZ_JBELKF010000009.1, on the reverse strand, counting down.
CCCGCCGCACCCCCGCAGCATACCCCTCGATCCCCAACCCCGCGATCACCCCATCCGCCCTCGACGACACGTAGGAATGGTGCCGAAAGCTCTCTCGCTTGTGGACGTTCGAGATGTGGACCTCGATCACCGGCCCCTCGTAGGCGTTCAGCGCGTCGAGGATCGCGACCGAGGTGTGGGTGAAGGCTCCGGGGTTGATGACGATGCCGGCGGCGTGGTCGCGGGCCTCGTGGGTCCAGTCGATCAGCTGACCCTCCCAGTTTGACTGGAGGGCGCGCAGGTCCCACCCCTCGGGCAGGGCGTCGCGGCAGAGGCACTCGACATCCTCAAGCGTTTCGGACCCGTAGATCTCGGGCTGGCGCTTGCCCAAAAGGTTCAGGTTCGGCCCGTTGAGAAGGTAGATTGTCGGCATGTGCCCCTCCGCTTGGTGTGCGCCATGGTTAGGGCGGGACGCGGCGCTTGACTACCCCCGCAGCGCGCCGACGATCCCGCCTCGCGTCGCGCCCCACGCCCCGATCAAGGCGGCCATCGAGGCGGCCGAGGCGAAGCCAATCGCCAGGTGGATCTCGGTCCAGCCGATCCCGGCCTGCACGAGGATGTCCGTCCGCTCGCTGACGATCCGCGACAGCACCGCCGCCGCCGCGTAGCCGACCGCGATACCGAGGACTGCGCCCGTCACGAGGATCGCCGTGGCGAACCCCCAGACCACGGCAAAGACGAACCGCGCCGGCGCCCCGAGCGCGCGCAGCAGCGCCAGTTGCCGCCGGATCAGCCGGCCGAGCAGGTAGAGACCCACCAGCACCGAGGCCGCCACCAGAAGCTGACTGACGATGGACAGGACCGACATCGCCTGCCGCACATCGCCCATGATCGTGTAGAGCTGCGACAGCACCGCGCCGGGGAAGAAGGCCATGGTCTCGCCCGTGCCCTGGAACTGCGCGCGCAGGCCGTAATTGGCGGCGAGGTTCTCGGCCCGGATCACGATGGCGGGGGTGCCGGGGAAGTAGTTCGCATCGAACGGGGGGCCGAGTTGGGTCGGGCTGTCGGGGGCATGGCCGGGGGCGAGGCCGTGCGCCTCCCACACGGCCTCGACCGGGACGAGGACGGCGCGATCCCAAGGCGAGCCGGTGGGCGCCATGCGGCCGGTGACGGTGTAGCTAAGGTCGCCATGGGCGCCCTCTTCAGCGGCATCGCCGAGTCCGTGCGCCGGGACAATCGTGTCCCCGATCGCGAAAGGCGAGGCGGCGCCAACGATGGCCTCGGTGGTGCCCTGCCACATGCGGCCCTCGATGGAGCCGTCGGTCAGATGGGTGACGAAATTGGCGATGGTGCCGACGATCGGCGCGCCGTCGGCGCTGTCTCCGAAGGCGAGCGGCGCGGCAAGGTCCACGTCGCGGGCGTTCGCGACCTCGGCGAAGGTGGGGCCGTCGACGAGCGGCACGTCCGAGGGCTGAAGGAACACCGCGGCCATCAGCATGGTGATCTCGGACCCGGGTGCCGCGACGACGAGGTCGAACTTGTCAGCCGCCTGCGCTGTGCCCTGGCGCAACGCCCGTTCCTGCGCCACGAGGCCGAGGCCCGTGCCGACCGAAACCGCGACGAGCAGCACGAACAGCACCACGGGCAGGCGGAACCGCGCGGCCAGCGCCCGGATCAGGGGCCAGGGTGAAAAGCCCCGCAGGATCACCGCTCCGACGATCAGGATCGGCAGGGCGAGGGCGATCGCTGTCAGGATGTCCTGCGTTCCGATCGACATACTGTCCCAGAGATCACGCATGTGCCGACACCATCTGTCCGTCCACGATCTTCACCACCCGATCCATGCGCGCAAGAAGCCGGTCGTCATGGCTGACCGCGACGAGGGTGGTGCCATTCTCTCGCACCCGTGCCAGCAGATCGGTCAGCAGTCGCTCGCCGGTGTCGCGATCCAGATTCGCCGTCGGTTCATCCGCCAGCAGGATCGCCGCATCACCCGACATGGCGCGGGCCACGGCGACGCGCTGCCGCTCGCCGCCCGACAGGGTGGGGACGGTGCGGCCGTCCTCGTCGATGCCGAAGCGCTTCAGCAGGCGGCGGGCGCGGTCGCGAATGCCGCTGCGCTCGCCTCGGGGGCGGTACATCGCGGCAAGGGAGGCATTCGCGACGGGGCCGAGTTCCTCGAACAACAGAAAGTCCTGGAACACGATGCCGACATGGCGGGCGCGAAACGCCGTTCGCGCACCAGAGCGGAGCGCGCCGAGGTCGGTGTCGCCCCACTGCACGCGGCCGGTCATGCGGTCCTGCAACCCGGCGAGCGCAAAGAGCAGCGTCGACTTGCCCGCCCCGCTTGGCCCGCGAATCCCCATCGTGCCGCCGGCGGGCAGTTCGAGGCGGGGGACCGACAGCAAAACGCGATTCTCGGCGGACCGCACTTCCAGCCCCTCGATCGCGAGGGGCAGGCCATCACCGGCCATAGGTGGCGTCGGTCAGCCGCACCATCGAGACGAAGCCGGTGTCGGGGTCCTTGTACTCGCCGATCTCCAGCACGCCGCGGTTGTCGATGCCCACGTTGAACGGGATCCGGTCGACCGTCCGCTTCGTGTAGATCGCAAGGATGTCGTCGGGCCACTCGGCCGAAGTCTCGCAGAACGGGCAGACCGCCATCGGGCGCTTGGTCAGAACGAAGAACCTGGCGTCGGCCTTCAGGGGCGGCGCCATGAACCCCTCGAACGTGGCGCGCTCGCCTTCTAGCGAAAGGGCGAGATCCGACATCGTTCCGTTTTTGTTGTAGAGATCGCGGACCTTGATCGGGCCCTTCTGCGCGTTGACGAGGCCGGGGGCGGCCAAGGCGGCGGAGCCGGCCAGGGCGAGCATGTGGCGGCGGTGGAGCATGGACCCTCCATGATGTCGGCGGCGATGGCGTAATCGATATGGAACGGAAAACGGGCCCCCGGAAGGGCCCGCTTCGCTATGTCACGAAAGTTATGCGATCAGTTCGACGCGTTCTCGCCGGCGGTCGCGGCATGCTGCATCACGTGGAAGATCACGTTCTGTTCGATCGTGCCGTCGAAGAGGTGCGCCGAAGGTCCCTTGGCGTAGACGGCCACGTCCTCGCCTGAGTGGGTCTCGGAGGACATCGGGATCAGCGCCTGCTGAAGGTAGTCGATGTCGGTCACGTCGGCATCGGCAATGGCCGAGCGGTCGCCCGAGTAGATCGGAGCGCCAGCCTCGGGACTGGCTTCGCCCGCCTTGATTTCGGTCGCGGCCGAGTTCTCGGCCTCTTCCGGCATCTGCTCGACCAGAACCGAACCGGCGCCGTTGAGGTAGCCGATGACGGTGTAGGGCAGCTCGTCCGAGGCCATGTTCGGCTCGTCCAGCGCCTCGATGCCTTCGCCGTTGACCTTCATGCACAGGCCAAGGATGTCCGAGCCGCGGCCGCAATAGCCGTTGAAGGCGATCGCATGTTCATGGTCCGAGGTGACGACGATGAGCGTATCCGCGTCGTCGGTCATCTCGTCGGCGGCGCGGATGGCCTCTGCGAAGGCGACGCCGTCGGTCAAGGTGCGCGCGGCGTTGCCGGCATGGTTGGCGTGGTCGACGCGGCCGGCTTCGACTGCAAGGTAGTAGCCGTTCTCGTTCTGGCTGAGCTTCTCGATCGCGGCCGAGGTCATTTCGGCCAACGAAGGCTCGCCCGAGCGGTCGGCCTCGTACTGCATGTGCGACGGCTCGAACAGGGCGAGGATCGGCCCTTCGGCCGACAGGTCGAGGGCATCGAACTCTTCCTGGGTCTGGATGTAGGCGGCGTTCAGGTTGTCCACGGCCATCTGCGCGAGGTTCTGATTGTCTTCACGCTTGCCGGCGCTGTTCTCGGCGTCCGTCGTGTCGGTGGTGATGAAGTGACGGCGGCCGCCACCCATGGCGACGTCGATGACGCCATTTTCCATCTGCTTGTAAAGCTGCAGCGCAATGTCGTCCTGATCGCAACCTTCGGGGAGCAGAGTGTCGTCCTCGAAGTCGCGGTCGGCGGTGCGGGCGTAGACGGCGGCGGGAGTCGCATGCGTGATGCGCGCGGTCGAGATGACGCCGACCGACTTGTCCATGTCGGACACGATCTCGGCGAAGGTGCGCACGCCGTTCTCGAGGCCGGCGACACAGTCGCCGACGGCGACGTTGTCGGTCACGTTGATCAAGTCGTTCTTGGTCTTGATGCCCGAGTTCATGGCCGTCGCGGTCGGGGCCGAGTCGGGGGTCTGGCCGTTCGCCGAGTAGGTCTTCACGAGGGCCGAGTACGGGAACTCGTCCTGCGGCAGGTTGTGGTCGTCGCCCAGACCGCCCTGCTGCTGCCCTTCGAACAGGCGGGTGGCGTAGTTCGTGCCGACGCCGTTGCCGTCCGCCACGAAGAGGATGATGTTGAGCGCCCGGTTCGTGTTCTCCTGGCGGTCGATGAGCTGCTGCAGCGTCTCCTGAGCCGACTGATACCACTCATTGTCCTGCTGGGGCAGGTCGCCGCTCTGGGCGAAGGCGGCCGTCGTGCCGAGCAGCGCGGCCATGGTGACGGAAAGCGAGAATTTCATGGGTGTCCCCCGTTCGGTTCGGTTTTCTCGCCGCTGGGTTAGGCTGCGGGCGACACAGATATGTGAAGGGCAGGTGACGGATTCGTAACAGCCGCGGGCCGGACGCGGCGGAAGCGCCGCCCGGTGACGACTGTCGTGTAACCTAGTCGAGGTAGGTCGACGGATCGACGCTTTCGAAACCTTCGCGCACCTCAAAGTGCAGGGCCGAGGTCTCGGCCGAGCGGATCTTGGCGATGGCCTGACCGCGGGTGACGGTCTCACCCTTCGTCACCGCGATGTCCGACACGCCGGCATAGACTGTCAGCACGTTGTTCGGGTGCCGCAGGACAAGGATCGGGATCTGGTCGGTGTCGCGCGTGATCGCCGCCACCGTACCGTCGGCGGCAGCCTTCACGGCGGTTCCGGGCGCGGCCGCGATGTCGATGCCCTCGTTCTTGCCCTCGGAATAGGCGCGGATCACGCTGCCTTGCAACGGGTAGGCGAAGCGCCCTCCGCCCGAGGATGCCTCGGTCACCTGCCGAGACATCGACTGCGTCGGAGGTGTCTCCTTCGGCGGGGCCTGCGTGGCTTCTTCCTGAGGCAGCGGCTTCGATGCCGAAGGCGGCGGCTCCACTTGAGTCCCTTCGCCGGGCTTGCTGGTCTGTTCTGAGGGGGCGGGCTGCGACGCAACCGCAGGCACCAACAGGATCGAACCTAGGCGCACGGTCATCTGCTCGTCGAGCGCATTCCACTGGGCCAGCGCCTGGACCGGAATGCCATAGCGCCGTGCGATCGAGAACGCCGTTTCGCCGGACTCGACCCGGTGCCGGATCGGCTGACTGCCGCCGGGCATCGACGGGGTGGCCGCGGGTGCCGGTGTGGGCGCGGGGGCTGTGGTCGGCGTGGTGCTGCGCTCGATTGCTGCGTTCGCGCGATCATCGAGCGTTGCCGTCGCGATGGGCTGCGCCGCGGGAATGGCCGGTCCGCTTTGCGGAGCGCCGGTGGCGGATGACGGCTCGGCCACGCGCCGGGGCAGGGCCACCAGCTCGTTCCGGCGCAGGGGAGCGCCTGTGGGCAGGCCGTTATACGTCGCCAGCTCTTCGGCGTTCAGGCCAAGGCGCTGCGCCATCGAGGCGATCGTGTCGCCTTGGCGGGCGACGGCAACCTGATAGTCGGGGTACGAGATCACGCCGCGGTTGTCGGCATCCGGGCGCGAGGGCACGCTGGCCATCACGGCGGAAGTGGTCCCGAAAGGCGCGCCAATGCGGTCGCGCAGGTCCATGTCCCATCCCGAGGTCGTGCACGCCGACAGCGAAAGGCCGGCGACGGCGATCAGGGGCAGGGCCCCGGTTGTATGGCGGGTCATCTGCTCGTCCTTACATGCGGGGCGGCGCCTCTTGGCGGGCGCTCGCCCGGTCTCGAATTGCGGCCTAATCCGCGCCCATTCCCTCCACGAGCGGCACGAACCTGACCGGGCGAAGCTCTTCGTAGTCGAACCCGTCCGCGTGTCGCGTGACCTTCAGAAGGGTCTGGACGTGATCCGACTGTCCCACCGGCACCACCATGATACCGCCCTCGCGCAGTTGCGCCAAGAGCGCCGGTGGCGGATCCTCGGCGGCTGCGGTCACGAGGATACGATCGAACGGGGCCTGCTCGGGCAGGCCGTGCCCTCCGTCGCCCGAGATCACCGTGACATTCGCGATGCCAAGCTCTTGCAGCACCTCGCGGGCGGCCCGCACCAGGCGGCGATGCCGGTCCACCGTATAGACTCGGCGGGCGAGGTGACTGAGGATGGCAGCTTGGTAGCCCGAGCCGGTCCCGATCTCGAGCACCTTGTCCCGCGGGCTGACATCCAGCGCCTGCGTCATCAGCCCGACCACCGATGGCTGCGAGATCGTCTGCCCGCATTCGATGGGCAGCGGCATGTCCTCGTAGCACCGGTCGGCAAAGATGCCGCGGACGAACAGGCCGCGGTCCACGCGCTCCATCGCGTCAAGCACGCGGTGCTCGGTGATTCCCTTCGAGCGAAGGGCAAAGAGCAGTTGCATCCGGGTTTCGGCGTCGAAGGTCATTCAAGCTGCTCTGACAGCGGGGCGACGAGGTCATGCGCCGTCAGGTCCGCGCGCATGGGCGTGATTGCGACATAGCCGTCCAGCGCCGCAGCGACGTCAGTGCCCTCGTCCGTGGGGGTCTGCTGCGGTCCGCCGGTGACATAAAGGAACCGCCGACCCGAGGGCGACACGTGCGGCGTCATTCCGTGCCCCGCATCCTGCCGCCAGCCCTGGTGAGTGACCTTGCGGCCCTTGACGTCGGCCGCGGGGCAGGGCGGGAAGTTGACGTTGTAGAAGAGGCGGTAGTCGGCGCTGTCCCACGTGGCGTGGTCCAGGAGGCGGCGCACCGTCTCGGCCCCCGTGGCGCGCGCCGCCTCGAACGGGTCGTCCAGCCGCGCGTTGTCAGGGCCGAAATACTGGCTGAGCGCGACTGACGGAACATGCTGCAGCGCACCTTCCATAGCTCCGCCGACGGTGCCGGAATAAAGGACGTTTTCGCCGGCGTTGTTGCCGCGGTTCACGCCCGAAAGCAGAAGGTCGGGGCGCCCCGGCAGGATGTCGAAAAGTGCCGCAAGGACGCAGTCGGCGGGCGATCCTTCGACCGCGTAGCGCCGCGTGTCGATCTCCTGCACCATCGCGGGGCGCGCGTAAGAGATGCAGTGGCCGACGCCGGACTGCTCGAACGCGGGCGCGACGGTCCAGACTTCGCCATCCGCGCCGGCAATCTCGGCCGCGATCTCGCGCAGAACGGCCAGTCCGGGGGCCGCGATACCGTCGTCATTGGTGATGAGAATGCGCATGGTGCTCGCCCTTTTGGCCTGTCTAGGGACGTCGAGGACGAGCGGCAAGCGGTCGCCCGACGACCGCCGTGCGGCGTTGCAGCAGGATGACGGCTGCGCGCCCCTCAGAGCAGCGCGACGAGGCGAGCGGCCTCTTCGGTGGCGTCCGCCAGGGCCGCACGATCCTCGCCGGGGAAGAACCTTGCGCGGGTGGCGGTCGGCATCGGCTTCGGCTCGAGGATCGAAACCTTGGGCCCCGTATTCACCGTCTCGGTCTGCCAGCTGCGGGCCAGCGCCATCTGCGCCGCCTTCGTGGCGCCGTAGCTGCCGAAGAACTTCTGGCCTGCGCGCGGGTCGTCGAAGAACACGGCCTGACCTTCGGGCGCCGACAGCAGCAGCGGCTCGACCATCCGGATCAGCGTCGCGGTCGCGGAGGCGTTGATCGCGAGGCTCTTGTCCAAGTCCTTCGGCGCGATATGCGCGCTCGGCGACAGCGGGGCGGCGTGGATTGCGGTGTGCAGCCACAGATCGACATGGCCCCAGCGGTCGTAGATGTCGCGGCACAGATGCGCCATCGCATCGGCATTCGTCACGTCCATCGGCGCAAGCGTCGCCGTCCCGCCCCCGGCTCGGATCCGGTCGTCCAGTTCCTCGAGCGCACCGGTGGTGCGGGCGACGGCAACGATGTGATGCGTGGGCGCCAGCGCGGTGGCAAGCGCGGCGCCGAGCCCGCGGGAGGCGCCGGTGATGAGGGCAAGCTTGGTCATGGCGCCGGTTTGCGCGCGCGCCCGCGGATTGGCAAGCCTTGACGCTCCGATCCGGCAGGGCGACAACGGCCCAAACGTTTCCCAAGGAGGACGCTCATGATCAATTCCACCCCGCTTCTGCGCAGAGGTGACCTGTCCCTGATCCAGCAGGGCGCGATGATTCTGGCCGGTACGGCGCTGATCGCGCTCGCGGCAAAGATCACGATCCCCATGTGGCCGGTTCCGGTGACGCTGCAGACGCTGGCCGTCCTGACCGTGGGCCTGACCTTCGGCAGCCGCATGGGTGCGCTGACGCTGCTGGCCTATCTGGCCGAAGGCGCCATGGGTCTGCCCGTCTTCGCCGCAGGCGTCGGCCCCGCCGTGCTGGTCGGCCCGACCGCCGGCTTCCTGTGGGGCTTCGTCCTGATGGCATGGATCGCCGGCCGCGCCGTCGAAACGGGCTTGGCCCGCGGGCCGGTGTCGACCTCTGTCACCGCGCTTGTCGCGACGGCTGCGCTTTATGTTCCGGGTGTCGCATGGCCCTACGCTGTCGCGTCGATGTTCGGGATCGAAGCGAGCTGGGCCTCAACCTCGGCCGCGACGCTGTGGTCGGGCTGGGTTGCGCCGTTCCTCGTTGGCGATGCGGTGAAGGCCGTTCTTGCCGCGCTGGCCGTCACCGGGGCCGCGCGCGCCCTGCGCGGCTGAACCGACGCATCCTTGTCGTAAGAAAACGCCGCCTCTCGGGGCGGCGTTTTTTTTGCCCGGTTGGGCGCCGCAGCGACGTGTTACTCGGCGGCTTCCTTCAGACGAAATCCACGCTCCATCCGGTCGGTGGGGGCGATCGGGTATTCGCCCGAAAAGCAGGCGTCGCAATGTTGCGGCGCAGCCGGGTTGCGGCCTTCCGCCTCGCCCACGGCCCGGTAGAGCCCGTCGAGCGAGATGAAGCGCAGCGAGTCGACGCCCAGATGCGCTTCCATCTCGGGCTCGGACATGGTGGCGGCCAGCAGCTTTTCGCGGTCCGGCGTGTCCACACCGTAAAAGCACGGCCACGCTGTCGGCGGGCTCGCGATGCGGAAGTGAACCGCCGCGGCACCGGCATCGAGCAGCATCTCGCGGATCTTAACGGTGGTCGTGCCGCGCACCACCGAATCGTCCACCAGCACGATGCGTTTGCCGCGGATCAGGGCCCGGTTCACGTTCAGCTTCAGCCGCACGCCCATGTTGCGGATCTGCTCGGTCGGCTCGATGAAGGTCCGGCCCATGTACTGGTTGCGGATGATCCCCATCGCGTAGGGAATGCCGCTTTCCTGGCTGTAGCCGATGGCCGCCGGCGTTCCCGAATCTGGGACGGGGCAGACGAGGTCGGCCTCGACCGGCGCCTCGCGCGCCAGCTCGACCCCGATCTGGCGGCGCGTCTCATAGACCGATCGGCCGCCCAGGATCGAATCGGGGCGCGAGAAATAGACGTGTTCGAAGATGCAGAAGCGCGGCTTCCTGGGCGCGAAGGGACGGTGCGAGGCCACCTCGCCGTTTTCGATCACCACCATCTCGCCCGGTTCCACCTCGCGGATGAACTCGGCGCCGATGATGTCGAGGGCGCAGGTTTCGGACGACAGGACCCAGCCGTCGTCGCCGATCTTGCCCAGCACGAGCGGCCGCACGCCCAGCGGGTCGCGCACGCCGATCAGCTTGGTGCGAGTCATCGCGACGATCGAGAACGCGCCTTCGACTCGACGCAGGGCGTCCTGCATCCGCTCGGGCACCTTTCGCTGCAGCGAGCGGGCCATAAGATGAATGATGCACTCGCTGTCGCTGGAGCTCTGGAAGATCGAGCCGGCCTCGATCAGCTCGCGGCGCAGGGCGTCTGCGTTCACAATGTTACCGTTATGGGCGATGGCAGCGCCGCCCATCGAAAACTCGCCGAAGAAGGGCTGCACGTCGCGGATCTGCGTGTTGCCCTTCGCGCCGGCCGTCGAATAGCGCACGTGCCCGATGGCCAGCGGCCCCGGCAGCGTGTCCATCAGTGATTGCTTGGTAAAGTTGTCGCGCACGTAGCCGAAGCGGCGGGCCGAGTTGAAGCCGTGCTCGGGATCGTGGCTGACGATGCCGCCAGCCTCCTGTCCGCGATGTTGCAGCGCATGGAGGCCAAGGGCGACGAAGTTCGCGGCGTCGGCCACACCCGTCACGCCGAACACGCCGCACTCCTCGCGCAGCTTGTCGTCGTCGAACGGAGGGGCAGGGGGCATCGCGGGCATGGGCGGGGCTCCGGCGAGGGCGTTTCGCGGCCCCCTTACGCCGTTGTCACGGCCTTGTCACGTCCCGCCGCTTCACGAAGCAACGATCAGGCGAAGGCGGGGATCATGGTGCCCACCAGCAGCGCGGCCATTGCGATGTTGAACAGCCTGAGCGCACGCGGCGTTCTGAGAAGCCGGCCGATCCATGCGCCCGCGACAGTCCATATCGTGACGAGCGGCAGCGCAACGGCGGCAAAGATCATGGCCGCGATCAGCGCCTGCGACGGCTCGACATAGACCGCGACCGAGGTAAGCGCGAGCGCCCAGGACTTGGGGTTGATCCACTGAAACCCGGCCGCCTGCAGGAAGGTCAGCGGGCGACCTTGCGGCCGGTCCGCCTCGGGCGGGGCGGCGTTCGCGATCTTCCACGCGAGATAGAGAAGGAAAAGCGCTGAAGCCGCCAGAAGCGTCCCTTCGAGCCACGGGAACAGGCCGAAGACCTGCGCCATACCCGTCGCCACGAGGGCGATCATCAGCGCGAAACCTAGCGCGATTCCCAGGATGTGCGGCACGGTGCGACGCAAGCCGAAATTGGCGCCCGAGGCCATGACCATCAGGTTGTTCGGCCCCGGCGTTCCCGTTGCGACGGCGGCGAAAAGGACGAAGGCGAGGAAACTGTCGGATGTCATCCCGCCGATCTACAGCGGAATCGCCGGCAGAGGAGCCGAAAAATGCTGATCCCGCGCTTGTGCGGCACTCGACTCGCTCAGATGAAGGGCTGGATGCGCCACATGCCCCACAGGGCGGCAGCGCTGCTCACGAACGCCACCAGCATCAGAAGGCCGTCCCGCATTGTCAGCGCGACGCCCAGCAAGGCGATGGCGGCGAAGGGAATGATTCCGGCGAACGGCACGAGTTCCAGCGGCGGCATCAGACACGCGAAGACGAATGCGAGCAGCGCGGCGATTCGGGCCGGCAGGTTTCCCGTGGCCCATTCCAGCCGCCGACCGAAATGTCGGTCCATCCAGCGGGCGATCTTGCGTATGCGCCGGACCACCGCATCGATCCGCTCCCCCTCGACCGACCACCGGGCGAGCACGCCCGGCAGCCAAAGGTCATTCCGCCCGACCAGCATCTGCAGGGAGACGATCGCGACAGTGGCCCCGAACAGCGTCGGCACGCCGGGAATGCCGCCGACGGGCGTCATGCCGATCAGGCCCGGGATTGCGAGAAAGGTCCCCTGGCCGCGGCGCCCGATCTTTCCGACCACCTCCTTCAACCGAACCTCGTCCCCGTCCGAGGCCAGATCTTCGAGGTCATCGAGGATGTCGGTCACGCCCTGCGTCATGGGAGGCGAACGTCGCCCCCGCACAGCCGTTCCGCAGGTGCGGTGATCTCTGGCGGGCGCGGGCTATCTTTGCGCCAGGTGCAATTGCCTACACAGGAGAGACCTCAGATGACCACCAGACGCAGCTTCCTCGTCACCGGCGTCGCGCTCGGTGCCACGACGATCCTTCCGACCGCGACGCTTGCGCAAGAAGACGGCAGCAACACCTTCGAGACCGACGCCGGCCAGATCACCGTCCACCCGCTTCAACACGCGAGCTTCGTGATGGAGACCCCGGCCGGCGTGATCTACGTCGACCCGGTGGGCGAGGCGTCAATCTACGAGGGTCTGCCCGATCCCGACCTGATCCTCATCACCCACGAACACGGCGATCACTACAGCGCTGAAACGCTGCAGGCGGTGACGGCTGGCCAGACTCAGATCGTGACCAACCCGGCTGTCTACGACATGCTGCCGTCCGAGCTGCAGTCGAAGGCACAGCAGGTGGCGAACGGCGAGACGCTCGATGTCTCGGGGCTCGAGATCGAGGCGGTGCCGGCCTACAACACCACCGAGGGGCGGCTCGACTACCACCCCGAGGGGCGCGACAACGGCTATCTGTTCGAGATCGGCGGCCGCCGCATCTACGTCGCCGGCGATACCGAAGACACCGAAGAGATGCGCGCGCTCGAGGACATCTTCCTCGCCTTCATCCCGATGAACCTGCCATATACCATGGACGTGCAGCAGGCCGCCGATGCCGTGGCCGCGTTCCAGCCGACCTATGTTTATCCCTACCACTACCGTGGCGAGGGTGAGGGCACGCAGGACCCGCAGCAGCTTGCGGATCTGGTTGGCGAAACCGACGCCGAGACCGAGGTGCTGATGGGCGACTGGTACGAGCCGGGCGAACTCTGACGCCTTGCCTGGGGGCGCCCAACGGCGGGTGCTCCCCTTGCTACGCGATGGGATAGGTTTCCAGCAGATCGTAGCGGGCGCCGTCCGAGCTTAGCGTGGACTGGATCAACACGACCTCATCCACCATCACCGGGTCGAATTGAAAGTCGCCCTGCGCCTCGAGGAAACGCCCGATCTTGGCGTGATCCTCGGGCGGCATGCGGTTCGGGAACCGCGCGAGCGTGATATGCGGCACGAAGCGGCGGTGCGGCAGGTCGATTCCCGACCGCCGCGCCGCCGTTTCGACCTTCTTCTGCAGGTGCACCAGGGCCGGGTCCGGCGCGACTACCGTGTGAAGCGACCTTGGCTCGGCGCTGCCGAACGTCGCGACACCCGTGACGTGCAGGGGGACCGGCCCCGTGCGGATCATCTCGAGCGTGAGGTTCAGCTCCTCAAGCTCGGCCAGCGAGACGTCGGGAAAGAACGTCAACGTCAGGTGCATGTCGTCATCGTCCACGTGCCGGCCGCATTTCAGGCCGGAAACGAGGGTCGAAAGGGCGTCGACAAGGCGCTCTGGAGGGGTGAGGGCAAGAAATGCGCGCATGACAGCGGACCTAACGCTGCACGGGGCTGTCGGGAAGGGGGCGAGCGCCTATATCCACGGTCATGACCAATGACGAGATCCTGGCGCTCGAGCGCCGCGAAGGTTTGCCGGACGCGCTGCGCGTCCTTGTCGAAGAGCTTCCGCGCGGCACGTGGGAGGCGCACCCGAATTTCTCGCCCCTGACGCGGTTCTGGCTGCAGCGACACCTGATGTTTCGCGAGATCCTCGACAAGCTGCAGGCCGGGACGCGCGGCTTTCTCGACGGGCAGCAAGATCCCGAGCGGTTTGGCCGAAACACGGCGAGGATGGCGCAGTTCTTCCTGCAAGAGCTGCACGGCCACCATTCGATGGAGGACCACCATTACTTCCCGGTGCTGACGGTGCTCGACCAGCGGCTCGAAAGAGGATTCGTGATCCTCGACGCGGACCACCACGCGCTTGACGGACATTTGAACGATCTGGCCGAGGGCACGAACGCGATGCTGAGAGGTCTGTCCGAGCCTGACCCGAAGCAGGCGACCGGTGCTCTCGACAATCAGCTGACCGGGTTTGCGGAATTCCTCGACCGTCACCTGACCGACGAGGAAGACCTCGTCGTGCCGGTGATCCTGAAATACGCGCCCGAAATCCACTGACGCGGCGCCCCCGTGTCACATCCTGCGCAGGCGCGCCTCGCGGCGCAGGACGAACAGGATCGACGCCACGGCCAGGGCCGAACTGACGGTCATGAGCGTCGTGAGGGGCAGGGCGCTCGACCCGCCGGCCAGAAGGATTCCCGCAAGGATCGACAGCGCGGCGCCGCCGCCGATCATGATCGCGCCGCCAAGCCCCGACGCCGTGCCCGCCAGGTGCGGGCGAACGGACAGCATCCCGGCGGTGGCGTTCGGAATGACGAGGCCGTTGCCCAAGCCCACGAAAGTCATGAAGCCGAAGAACACTTCGGGCGACTCGAGCCCCCCAACCGACAGCAGGCACGCCATGCCAAGCCCCAGTGCCGAAATGACCGACCCGTAAAGCACCATCCGGTTGGTCCCCAAGCGGACCGCGAACCGCGCGGTGATGAAGTTCCCCACGAAGTACCCCACCGCCGGGGCGCCGAAATAGATACCGAGGACGGCCGGGCTCATCCGGAAGACTTCGGACCCGACATAAGGCGCCCCGCCGAGATAGGCGAAGAACGCCCCGGACGAAAACGCCGCGGTCGCCGCATAGCCCCAGAAACGCGGCGCAGTCAGAAGCTCGGGGTAGGCCTTCAGCTGCCCTCGGAGGTTGCTGGTTGCGGCGGCTGCGGTCTCTCCCATGTCGTAATAGGCGAGGGCGAGGGCACCAATGCCCGCCAGCAGGTAGGCCACGAAGGACGCATGCCACCCGAACGCCTGATCCAGCACGCCTCCCACCGCTGGCGCGAGCATCGGCGCAACGGACATCCCCATGGTCACGTAGCCCATCATCGATGCACTCTCGTCCTGGGTATAGAGATCCCGGATCGCGGCCCGCGGCAGGACGAGGCCGGCGACGATCGACGCCTGCATCATGCGGAAGGTCAGGAAGACCCAGACATTGGTGCTGAAGAGGCAGCCCACGGTCGCGACGATGAAGATCGCCGTCGCCCAAAGCATCACCCGGCGCCGTCCGAACTGGTCCGACAGCGGGCCGATGACGATCTGCAGAAGCGCGTTGACCCCGAGATAACCCGCGACCGAAAGCTGGATCACCTCGTAGGGCGCGTCGAAGAACTCTGCCATCCCGGGCAGGGACGGCAGGAACAGGTTCATTCCCAGTGCCGCCACTGACGTCAGGAGGATCATCGAGGCGATGTGCGGCGGGGTGGATTTGTCCAGGAAAATGGCGCGGCGATTTGCAGGCATGTGGGCGATCTAAACTGGCCGGTCCGAAAGTCCAAGACACGTTGCGCGACAGGATCTTTCGCAGGGCCGCGCCACGGCATATGCTGTCGCCGACAGATAACGGCCTGCGGGGGACGCGCGCGATGAAGGACATTCTCGGACAACTGGTCGAACGGCGGGACGTGGCGCGTCTAGGTGGCGGCGCGGCGCGGATCGAAAAGCAGCACGAAAAGGGCAAGCTGACGGCGCGCGAACGCGTGGACCTGCTGCTCGACGAGGGCTCGTTCGAAGAATTCGACATGTTCGTCACGCACCGGGCCACGGACTTCAACATGGCCGAAAGCAAGGTTCCGGGCGACGGCGTGGTCACCGGCTGGGGGACGATCAACGGCCGGCAGGTCTACGTGTTCAGCCAGGACTTTACCGTGCTCGGCGGGTCCCTGTCCGAGACGCACGCCCAGAAGATCTGCAAGATCATGGACATGGCGATGCAGAACGGCGCGCCGGTGATCGGGTTGAACGACTCGGGCGGCGCGCGCATCCAGGAAGGCGTCGCCTCGCTCGCCGGCTATGCCGAGGTGTTCCAGCGCAACGTTCTGGCCTCGGGCGTCATTCCGCAGATCAGCGTCATCATGGGCCCCTGCGCCGGCGGAGCGGTCTATTCGCCGGCGATGACTGATTTCATCTTCATGGTGAAGGACAGCTCGTACATGTTCGTGACCGGCCCCGACGTGGTGAAGACGGTCACCAACGAGGTCGTCACCGCCGAAGAGCTTGGTGGCGCCTCGACCCACACCAGGAAGTCCAGCGTCGCCGACGCCGCCTTTGAGAACGACGTCGAAGCCCTGATCGAAACGCGGCGGCTGGTCGACCTGTTGCCGCTGAACAACCGCGAAAAACCGCCCGTGCGGCCTTTCTTCGACGATCCGAACCGGACCGACGACAGCCTCGACTCGGTGATCCCCCAGAACCCCAACATGCCCTACGACATGAAGGAGGTGATCACCAAGGTCGCGGACGAAAGCGATTTCTACGAAATCCAGGCCGAGTTCGCGAAGAACATCCTGACCGGGTTCATCCGGCTTGAAGGGCGCACCGTGGGCGTGGTCGCCAATCAGCCGATGGTGCTGGCCGGGTGCCTCGACATCGACAGTTCGCGCAAGGCCGCGCGGTTCGTGCGCTTCTGCGACGCGTTCGAGATCCCGATCCTGACCTTCGTGGACGTGCCGGGCTTCCTGCCGGGGACGGGGCAGGAATATGGCGGCGTCATCAAGCACGGGGCCAAGCTGCTCTTCGCCTATGGCGAGGCGACGGTGCCGAAGGTGACTGTCATCACCCGCAAGGCCTATGGTGGCGCCTATGACGTGATGAGCTCCAAGCACCTGCGCGGCGACTTCAACTACGCGTGGCCCACGGCCGAGATCGCAGTGATGGGCGCCAAGGGCGCGGTCGAGATCCTCTACCGCTCGCAGCTCGGCGACAAGGAGCAGATCGCCAGCCGCACGGCAGAGTACGAGACGAACTTTGCCAACCCCTTCAAGGCGGCCGAACGGGGCTTCATCGACGAGGTGATCCTGCCTCACTCCACCCGTCGTAGGGTCTGCCGTGCTTTTGCCTCGCTGCGGAACAAGCAGCTCCAAAATCCTTGGAAAAAGCACGACAACATCCCGCTGTAGCTTGCCCGGCCGCCTGGCATCCGCATAGCCTGACCTCGCAGCTTTGATGAGCGGGGGGAGATTACCGATGATGCGCCTGGTTTTCGCCGCGGTGTTCGCGGCGGCCGGACCTTCCTTCCTCGCGGCAGAGCCGATCCCGCTGCCCTCGGGCCTTCAGGTCGAGTTCCTTGATATCGTCGCGGACGATCCCGGCCTCGGCTACGCCTACCGCTTTCGCTTTGTGGCAGCCGCCCTCGATGCCTCCCGGAGCTACAGCACAACCGAGGCAGATCTGGCCCACCTGTGTCGGTCCTACGCCTTGCCGCGCGTGGTGAATGCCGATCCGCCCGCGGCTTCTATCGTCATCGCTCTGGCGGATCGGGTGCTGCCGTTCGGCTCGACCGACCCCGAGGCCGTGCAGTTCTTCGAAGCCTACACCCCCCTTGGGGCCGACTGTGTCTGGCAAGCCTTCTGACTCCAACAATGACGCACGATGCTTCACGATCTCGCTACCAAGGGGACTCGGGGTCGTGTAGCGTGTTGCGGAGTCGCGTTTGCGATTCACGACATCAACGGAGAAATTCATGTCGAAGAGCGTCAAGATCATCATGGGCCTCGCCCTCCTGACCGTCGTCTCGGCCTGTGGCCAGCGGAATGAAGAGGTTGTGTACGCCGATCCGGCTCCGGCCCCGATCGCCGCCGAGCCCACCTACTCGAAGTACTGAAACACCCATCGCGGGCGCACCTGAACGGTTCGCCCGCGATGCCCCCCGAAAGGACGGCAAGATGCTGAAGCATCGGGGCTTTCCCGGCCGCCTGCCCGGCAGCGATTACCAGTTCATCATCCGCCGCGCCTCGCCCAAGGGTGCGACCAGGCTGGTTGCGCGCGAACGCTATCGCGACCGACGGCCCGCCGACCTTGCCGCCGACGAAGGGTTCCTTTGGGCGCTGTGGCAGCATTTTGGTGACCAGCCGTTCGAGCGTGGAAACCTTGATGCGGGCCGCCTGTCCTGGCTCTTTGGACGTGAGGTCATTCCGGCCGAGGATCCATTCGATCCCGAAAGTTACGAGGCGCTTCTGCGTATCGACGAGCCGCGCGCCCGCGCCAGCTTCCCTGACGCCTTCGACGACTGACGCCACGCGGGAAAAGGCGGTTTTTTGCCGTCACGCGCCTCGGACCGGCGGAAATGAACCGAAGACGGTGGCGCGCTCTGGGACACCGTAGCCTTTTGCGTCCGCGCAGCTATCGTCAACGGTGTCCGTGGCTCCCTGAACCGCGCGATGTGATACCCCTTCCTTTGTGGCCCGGGCACTTGCCCGGGCCTTTTTCTTCAATTCAGGAACCTCGCGCCCACGTGAGTGGTTCTTTTTTTGCAATCGACTGTGACAAGAAAGGAATATCACGTGACTCATCTTCTCCGCCCCGTTCTCGCCATCGCCGCGCTTGCCGCTGTGAGCGCCTGCGGCAACACGGATCTGGAACGTGCCGGCACCGGCGCCCTGGGCGGCGCAGCCGTGGGCGCTGCCGTGGATGAGCCCATCGCGGGCGCCGCGATCGGCGCTGTCGGTGGCGCACTCGTCGACGACGTCTGATTTTCCAACACAGATTACCAAGGGCGCGCCACGTCGGGCGCGCCCTTTTTCGTTGGCTCAGGCGATCTCGCGGGCGCGCTCCTTGCGGATCAGCTCGAGCACCTTGGCCGCTGCCGCCGGGATGTTGGTCCCGGGGCCGAAGATCGCCGCGACGCCGGCCTGTTGCAGCGCTGCATAATCCCGTGCCGGAATGACCCCGCCGCAGACGACGAGGATGTCGCCCGCCCCTTGGTCGCGGAGCGCCTGGATCAGCTTGGGCGCGTTCGTCATGTGCCCGGCCGCCTGGCTCGACAGGCCCACCACGTGCACGTCGTTGTCGATGGCATCCTGCGCCGCCTCTTCCGGCGTCTGAAACAGCGGCCCCACGTCGACGTCGAAGCCGATATCGGCGAAGGCCGTTGCGATCACCTTTGCGCCGCGGTCGTGGCCGTCCTGGCCGACCTTGACCACCAGCATGCGGGGGCGGCGGCCTTCTTCCTCGGCGAAGGCCTCGACGTCCTTCTGAATGCGCGCATAGCCCTCGTCGCCCTCGTAGGCCGCGCCGTAGACGCCGGACAGTGTCCGCACCTCAGCGCGGTGGCGGCCGAACACCTCTTCCAGCGCCATCGAGATCTCGCCCACGGTTGCCCGCGCCCGCGCCGCCGCGACCGCGAGCGCCAGAAGGTTGCCGTCACCCTTCGCACCTTCGGCCAGCGCCTTCAGCGCCGCGTCGCAGGCGGGCTGGTCGCGGGTCTCGCGTAGGCGGGCGAGGCGCGCGATCTGGCCCTGCCGAACGCCCGCATTGTCCACGACGCGGATGTCGAGGTCCTCTTCCTGCGGCAGCCGGAACCTGTTGACGCCGACGATGACCTCTTCGCCCCGGTCGATCCGCGCCTGCTTGGCGGCAGCGGCCTCTTCGATCCTGAGCTTCGGCATTCCGCTTTCGACTGCCTTCGTCATGCCGCCAAGCGCGTCGACCTCGGCCATCAGCGTGCGCGCCTGGTCGATCAGGTCGGCGGTCAGCTTCTCGACATAGTAGGAGCCTGCCAGCGGGTCGACCACGTTGGTCACGCCGGTCTCGTTCTGCAGGATCAGTTGAGTATTCCGCGCGATCCGGGCCGAGAAATCGGTCGGCAGCGCCATCGCCTCGTCGAACGAGTTCGTGTGCAGCGACTGGGTGCCGCCGAGAACCGCGCTCATCGCCTCGTAGGCGGTGCGGACGATGTTATTATAGGGGTCCTGCTCGGCCAAGCTGACGCCGCTGGTCTGGCAGTGGGTGCGCAGCATCTTCGACCGGTCATCCCTGGCGCCGAGTTCGGTCATGATCTCGTGCCAGAGGAAGCGGGCAGCGCGCAGCTTTGCAGCCTCCATGAAGAAGTTCATGCCGATGGCGAAGAAAAAGGACAGGCGCGGCGCGAAGGCGGCCACGTCCATGCCGCGGGCCATCGCCGTCTTCACGTATTCCTTGCCGTCGGCGAGGGTGAAGGCCAGCTCCTGCACCAGGTTCGCCCCGGCTTCCTGCATGTGGTAGCCCGAGATCGAGATCGAGTTGAACCGCGGCATTTCGGTCGCGGTATAGTCGATGATGTCCGCCACGATCCGCATCGAGGGCTCGGGCGGATAGATGTAAGTGTTGCGGACCATGAACTCCTTGAGGATGTCGTTCTGGATGGTCCCCGACAGCTGCGCGCGGTCTACGCCCTGTTCCTCGCCCGCCACGATGAAGCTCGCCAGCACCGGGATCACCGCGCCGTTCATCGTCATCGAGACGCTAACATCCTGAAGCGGGATGCCATCGAAAAGCACCTTCATGTCCTCGACCGAATCGATGGCCACGCCCGCCTTGCCCACGTCGCCCTCGACCCGTTCGTGGTCGCTGTCATAGCCCCGGTGGGTGGCAAGGTCGAAGGCGACCGAGACGCCTTGCTGACCGGCGTCGAGGGCGCGGCGGTAGAAGGCGTTCGATTCCTCGGCGGTCGAGAAGCCAGCGTATTGCCGGATCGTCCAGGGCCGGCCCGCATACATCGTCGCCTTTACGCCGCGGGTGAACGGCGGCTCGCCGGGCATCGATCCCATGTGGTCGTGGTCTTCGGCATCTGCGGGTCCGTGGACGGGCGCGATGTCGATGCCTTCGGCCGTGCGCCATGTCAGATCTTCGAGCGTGCGGCCGCGCAGCTCCTTCTCGGCACGGGTTTTCCAATCGCTCATCCGTCTCTCCTCCGCCAGGTCCGGCATCTGCCGTCGCGCCACGGCGATTTTCGCAGGTCCGTGACGCGGCTCCAAGGGCGGAGATACATGTTTGCGCAATAAAATGTCGGCTCTACATGCAAAGGCAGTGGAATCGAACAGGCGGCTGCGATTCCGTTGATTTCCGACAGGCGGCGGTCTATATCAGCATCATGAAAAAGCTGATCAGAGCCATTTTCGACTACTTCCAGCCGCCGTTGAATTCCAAGGCGCGGCCCGAGACGCGGTCCAGGATCGCGTACTGACCTTTTGCGCGACTAGGCGCTTTCGGCCTGTCGCGAGCTTTCTATCACAGGGATAGATATCCGGGGCGAGTGCCACGGAAGCTCTGCGTTGATCGCCTTGAGCGCGCTGTGCCCTTGCCGGTCGGCGTCCCGCCACATCCCTGCAAATCGCTCGAACTGCTCGCGTCGCCGCCTGGGTGGCATGTCGCGAAACGCGTCCGAGTTCAGGTCGTCCACCATTGTCGCGAGGTCGCGGTAGAGAGTGTAGAACGACACGATCTCGAAAACCGCCTTCTGGGGCAGGGTGGCCAGACGATCGCTCATCGCATCGAACACGACAGTGGTGTTCGGTCGTGCCACGAAGGGGTGGTAGGGGCCATCGCCCTCGCCGCTTTCGATGCGGGAGGTTTCGGCGATAATGCGGGTGTGACGTCCGACGCCGTGGGCGTCGATGGCGCCTTTCAGCGCGTCCGAAATCTCGGCCCCAAAGGCGGTCAGCGTCTCGGCGGCTTGCGACCGACGTGCCTGCTCGGCACGGAATTCCTGGATCGCGAAGGTGACGAACCACCCCGCCACCACGACGAGTCCGGTGACAAGGATTGGAGGTAGGCGCCCGGTCGCGGGGTCGAGCAAGGCAGGTTCGATCTGCTGGAAGGCGAACCACAGGACGGGCGTTACGAGGACCAGGGCGCCCGCGACCCGCATTCCGATCAGGCGCGCCGCGGGGAATACGATGGACAGGAAGAGGAACGCGTAGACGCTGAGCCAGGGCGTCATGTAACCTTCGGGGACGGACGCCAGCAGGTAGCTCGCGGCGGTCAGCGCCGCGAAGGCGAGGATGTTCGACACGCTCACCGACGCCCGGCCCGCCACAACCACCACGACCGCCGCTGCGGCAAGGGTGCCCGTGGTGATCCAGGCGAGGCTGGAGGTCATTCGAACTCCATGATCACCTCGTCCACGGCAAGGCTGTCGCCTTCGGCTGCGTTAACCTTGGCAACCTTGCTCTTGCGTTCGGCGCGCAGGATGTTCTCCATCTTCATCGCCTCGATGGTGCAGAGCGCCTGGCCCTCCTGCACCTCGGCGCCTTCCTCGACATGCAGCTTCACGACGAGGCCCGGCATCGGGCAGAGGAGCATCTTGGACGTGTCCGCCTCGGCCTTTTCAGGCATCAGGCGCGCCAGCTCGGCCTGGCGAGGCGTGAAGACCTTCACCACCATGTCAGCGCCGCGGGTCCGCAGGCGGAAACCCCCGGCCACGCGGTTCACCTTGAGGACCAGCGGCGCGTCGTCCACCTGCAGCCGGGCGAGGGGCTCTCCGGGCCGCCAGTCAGAGGTGACGCGGTGCGTGGTGCGGTCCTGAAATCGCACGGTCGCGCCGTCGCGGTCGGCATCCACGGTCGCCGCGATTTCACGTCCGCCGATCACGACCACGCAATTGTCGCCGATCCGGCGCTCGTGGTTGTCCATGCGACCCGAGATGCGCGTGCGTCGGATCTCGGCCACCCGGTTCATCGCCGCGGCCGCCGCCGCAACGCGCGTAAGTTCTGCTTCAGGCAGTACGGCGCCATCGAACCCGTCGGGATATTCCTCGGCGATGAAGGCGGTCGTCATGTCGCCCGAGGTGAACTTCGGATGGTCCATTACGGCCGACAGGAACGGCAGGTTGTGTCCGATCCCCTCAAGCTCGAACCGGTCGAGCGCCAGCCGCATCCCCTCGATCGCCTGGGCACGATCCGGCCCCCAGGTGCAGAGCTTGGCTATCATCGGGTCGTAGTACATCGAGATCTCGCCGCCCTCGAAGACGCCGGTATCGTTCCTGACCGCCGTTTCGCCGGCGGGCGCGTCTGCCTCGTGCCACTTGCCGGCTTTGGCCAGCGGGCCGGCAGCGACCTCCTCGGGAGGGCGATAGCGGGTCAGGCGGCCGATGGACGGCAGGAAGCCGCGATAGGGGTCCTCCGCATAAAGGCGGCTTTCCATGGCCCAGCCGGTCAGCGTCACGTTTCCTTGCGCCAGCGACAGCTTCTCGCCCGCCGCCACCCGGATCATCTGTTCGACCAGGTCGACGCCGGTGATCAGCTCGGTCACCGGGTGCTCGACCTGCAGGCGGGTGTTCATCTCGAGGAAATAGAAGTTGCGGTCGCCGTCCACGATGAACTCGACCGTTCCGGCGGAGGTGTAGCCGACGGCCTGCGCCAGCCGGACGGACTGTGCGCCCATGGCCCGCCGCGTCGCCTCGTCGAGGAAGGGCGAGGGGGCCTCTTCGATGACCTTCTGGTTGCGGCGCTGGATCGAGCATTCGCGCTCGCCCAGATAGATGCAGTTGCCATGCTGGTCGGCGAGGACCTGGATTTCGATGTGCCGCGGCTGGGTGACGAACTTCTCGATGAAGATGCGGTCGTCGCCGAAACTGTTCGCGGCCTCGTTCTTTGAGGACTGGAAGCCTTCGCGGGCCTCGTCGTCGTCCCAGGCAATCCGCATCCCCTTGCCGCCGCCGCCCGCGCTGGCCTTGATCATCACCGGATAGCCGATCTCGGCCGCGATGCGCGCGGCCTCGTCGGCATCCTCGATCAGGCCCATATGGCCGGGCACGGTGGACACGCCCGCCTCGTCGGCCAGCTTCTGTGAGGTGATCTTGTCCCCCATTGCCTCGATCGCGCCCTGAGGCGGGCCGACGAAGGCGACCCCCTCGGCGGCCAGCGCGGCGGCGAATTTGGGGTTCTCGGACAGGAAGCCGTAGCCGGGGTGGACGGCCTCGGCGCCCGTCTCGCGGATCGCTTGCATGATCTTGTCAATCACGATGTAGGATTGGTTGGCCTGGGGCGGGCCGATATGCACCGCTTCGTCGGCCATCCGCACATGCAGCGCGTTGCGGTCGGCGTCGGAATACACTGCCACCGTCTGGATACCCATCCGACGGGCGGTCTTGATGACGCGGCAGGCGATCTCGCCCCGGTTGGCGATCAGCAGCTTCTTGAACATCGGCCCCTCAATACGCGCAGAGTTGCGGCACCACACCCTTGCACGGGTCGCCCGGCTCGTAGGCGGGGCCGCCGGGCGTATCCGTTACGCCGCCATCCTGCGGGACGGGCTGACAGGCGGCGCCAAGCAGCGCCAGGCAAAGCACCGCGGCAATGCGGGCCGGAAGTTGCGTCATCGAGATCCCTCCGTGTTCAGCAGTCAAGTAGTCATCATATTGCGTCACGATACAATGCTTCGTGCAAAAGATTGCGCCAACGGGCGCCGTGGCCGCCGCGTCACAGCGGCAGATCGCGCCCTTCCAGGTGCACCGCGGCGGTCGCGAAGATGTCGGTGGCCGAGGTGCCCAAGCGCAGCGTGTATTCGCCGGGCGCGATGGCCCAGCAGCGACGGTCCCCGTCGAACCAGGCGAAGTCGCGGGCGGCGAGCGCAAGCGTCGCGATCCCGCTGTCCCCGGGGGCGAGCGACAGTTTCGCGAAGTTCTTGAGCTCGGCCTCGGGCCGATCCACCGGCGCTGCCGCGGGCGCGATGTATAGCTGCACGACGGCCGCCCCCTCGCGCGCGCCGGTGTTGGTGACGGTCAGGCGCAGGTCGCCGGTGCCGTCGGGCTTAACGCGCACCTCGGGTTTGCCGAAGGCAAAATCCGTATAGCCAAGCCCGAAGCCGAACGGGAACGCGGCCGGTCGGCTTCTCGCGTGGTGCCGATAGCCGATGTAGAGGCCTTCGTCATAACGCACGTGCCCGTCCTCGCCGGGATAGGTGACCTCCGGCGTGCCCGAGAACGTGAGCGCATCGTCAAGGCGCGTGGGGAAGCTCTGTGGCAGGCGCCCTCCGGGGCTGCGTGCGCCGGTCAACACATCGGCAAAGGCCTGTCCTGCCTCTTGCCCCGGATACCAGCCCTGCAGCACCGCATCGACACGGTCGAGCCACGGCATCGCGACCGGGCCGCCGGTCTGCAGAAGAACGATTGTGCGCGGGGCGCGGGCGGCTACGGCCTCGACCAATCGGTCCTGCAGGCCTGGAAGCGTCATGTCGGGCAGGTCCCACCCCTCGGTGTCCCACTCGGCCGAGCGCCCGACGCAGACAAGCGCCACGTCGGCCTCGGCCGCAATGTCGGCGGCGCGATCGATCTCGGCCTGTCCAAGCACGCGGCCGACGCCCAGGTGATAGCCCGAGACGTGCAGGTCGTGGGTCGGATGGGTCGCGAATTCGAACGCGATCTCGATGCTCTGGCCGGCGCCTAGGTCCCGCTCGACCGTCACCGGGTCACAGCCCTCCTCGAAGAAGGTGCGCCCGCGGGCCCAGCTGTCCCACGCCTCGGCCACCTCTTCCCCGTCGAGGAACAGCCGCGACCGCCCGGCACTGTGAAAGCCGAAGCGCCACGTGCCAGCCTCGGGCGCCGTGAAGCGGCCGGTAATCCGCACCGCGTGGTCGAGCGGGTCGATCCCCTCGGGCCCGTCCGCCATGAATGCGTGCAGCGCGTGGACCGTGTCGGTCGCGACTGGGTCGCCCGACAGGTCGCCCTTGAACCACTCGCGGGTAAAGTCGCCTTCCAGTACGGGGGAAAATCGTTCGTTCGTGCAGCCCTCGGCATAGCTCAACCGATCCTCCGGCAGGACCTGGGCCAGCCCGTCCCAGGGCGAAACCATTCGATACGCGTTGAGCTGCGCAGAGCCGCCGCCCATCACGCGGGCCGTCCTGGCGTTGGGGCCGATCACGGCGATCCGGGCGCTGTCGGACAGGGGCAATGCGCCGTCGTTCTTCAGCAGCACCGCCGACTGCACCCCGGCCTCGCGGATCAGGGCGCGCGTTTCGGGGCGCTCGTTCTCGACCTCGCGCCGCGGAGTGGTGTCGCGCAGCGTGCCGGTCCGCTCCAGCAGGCGCAGGACGTTGAGGGCGGCCTGCCGGACCAGCTCGGCGGGAACGTCGCCGCGGCGAACGGCCTCGACCAGCTTGTCGCCGCGCTGGATCGTCGGCCCCGGCATTTCAAGGTCGAGCCCCGCAATGGCTCCGTCGACCGTCGAGCGCAGCCCGAACCAGTCCGACATGACGAGGCCGTCGAACCCCCAGTCACCGCGCAGCACCTCGGTCAGCAGCCAGCGGTTGTCGGCGGCATAGGTGCCGTTGATCCGGTTGTAAGCAGACATGATCGCCCAGGCACCGGCCTCTTTCACCGCGCGCTCGAAGGGGACGAGGTAAAGCTCGCGCAGCGTGCGCTCGTCCGCGTCCGACGAGTTGACCGTGCGGCGGATCTCGCTCTCGTTGGCGACGAAGTGCTTGAGGGTCGCGGCCACGCCCGCGGCCTGCAGGCCCTGCACATAGCTGACGGTGAGCTTGGCGGTAAGCACGGGATCTTCGGAATAGCATTCGAAATTCCGGCCGTTCAGCGGGCCGCGCTGCAGGTTGATCGTTGGACCAAGAAGGACCGACGCACCCTTGTCCCGCGTCTCGAGCGCGAGGGCGCCGCCGATCTGGTGCATCAGGTCCGGGTCCCAGGTGGCGCCAAGCGCGATGCCCACGGGGAAGGCGGCCGAATGGGTGCCGTGCACGAAATCGCCACCCCCGCGCGCGCCGTTCGGCCCGTCGGTCACGCGCAGTGCGCCGATCCCGAGCCGCTCGATCCCGCCGACATTCCACATGTCCTGCCCCGCCATCAGCGAGACCTGCTCATCCAGCGTCAGCTCGTCCATCAGGGTGGTGATGTCGGTCATGCTGGTCTCCCCGTCTGTCCCCGCGCGGTCACAGGATAGGCGGGAAAGGCGATCCGTCACGGGCCGGCGGTCCGGATCGTCAGGTCAGGCGCGCGTAGTGATCCAGAAGGGCCTCGGCAACAACCTCGGGGGCCTCGATCATCGGCAGGTGGCCGACGCCTTCTATGTCCTTGCAGGTTGCGCCGGGGATGGCGCTGGCGAGGCCGTGGACGACTTCGGGCGGGCTCGCCAGGTCATCGCTTCCGGCAAGGCACAAGGTCGGCACGTCGATCCCGCCGATCCGCTCGCGCAGGTCTGTGTCGCTGATAGCGGCGCAGGCGGTCGCGTAGCCCTCGGCCGGGGTGCGGGTCAGCATGGCGCGGTAGCCCTCGAGCTCGACCGGCCGTTCTGTTCGAAACCGGCCTGAGAACCAGCGTTCGAGCACGGCATCCGCCATCCCCTCCAGCCCCACGCGGTCGAGCGTACCCAGCCGGTCCTGCCAGCTTTGAGCGTCGCCCAGCTTGGCCGCCGTGTTCGACAGGATGAGGCCGGCCACCTTCCCGGGGTGGGACAGGGCGAGGGTCTGCGCGATCATGCCGCCGATCGAGACGCCGCAAACCAGCGCGCGGTCGAGCCCGCAATGGTCCATCAGGCCGGCGACTGTTCTGGCATAGCCCTCCATCGTGGTCGGCGCCGTCTGGCTGAGCCCGTGACCCGGCTTGTCCATCAGCAGCAGCGGCAGGCCCGCCGGAAGGCGCGCGACGACGCCGTCCCAGATGCGGAAGTCCGTGCCCAGCGAGTTCAGGAACACGATAGGCAGCCCCGCGCCCGCGCGGTAGCGGTAGTGGATCACCGTCCCGTCGATGCACGCAAAGCTCATGCTGCTTTCAGCCCCAGAATGCGCCGCGCCTCGTCCGGCGAAGCGACGCTGCGGCCATTGGCGCGGACGATCTCCGCCGCCCGCTCGACCAGCGCGGCATTCGACGGGGCAAGCGTGTTGCGGTCAAGGCGGATGTTGTCCTCGAGCCCCGTGCGCAGGTGCCCGCCCGCTTCGGCGGCCCACTCGTTGATCTCGGCCTGGTGGCGGCCAATGCCGGCGGCGCACCACGGGGCGTCCTCACCGAACAAGGTCTTCACCGTCTCGACATAGAAGTCGAAGACCCGCTTGTGGGCCGGCATGGCGTTCTTCACGCCCATGACGAACTGCACATAGGGGCGGGAGGTCAGCTCGCCCCGGTCGTGCATCGCTTTGGCCTGGTAGATGTGGCTGAGGTCGAAGGCCTCGATCTCGGGCGTGACGCCGTGTTCGCGCATCTCGGCGGCGAGCCACTCCACCAGGTCGGGCGGGTTCTCGTAGACGCGCGTGGGAAAGTTGTTCGACCCGACCGACAGCGAGGCCATGTCGGGCGCCAGCGACAGCATCCCGCCGCGCGCCTTGCCCGCGCCGGACCGGCCGCCGGTGGACAGCTGGACGATCATGCCGGGGCAGGCCTCTTCGATGCCGGCCTTCAGTTCGGCAAAGCGGGCGGGGTCGCTGGTCGGCTTCCCCTCGTCGTCCCGGACGTGGCAGTGGGCGATGCTCGCGCCCGCCTCGAATGCCTCGCGGGTCGAGGCGACCTGTTCATCGATGGTGACGGGCACAGCCGGGTTGTCGGCCTTGGTGGGGACCGACCCGGTGATGGCGACGCAGATGATGGCGGGATTGGACATAGTGCTCCTCGTCGGGCGTCAGATGTCGAGAAAGACGGTTTCCTGCGGCCCCTGCAGGTGGATCTCGAAGCGGTAAGCGTTTTCACCTGCGGCTTCGGCGACCAGCGTGGCGCGGCGGTGGACCTGTTCGACCATGCCGAGCAGCGGGTCGTTGTCGTTCTCTTCGTCGGGGAAGTACATCCGGGTGTGCAGGCCGATATTGATGCCCCGCGCCACGATCCAGATGTTCAGATGCGGCGCTTGCGGCCGCGCATGCCGGCCGGGTGTGACGCCGGGCTTGATCGTCTCGATACGAAATACGCCGGTGTCGAAGTCCGTGTGGTAGCGGCCAAAGCCGCTGAAGCCCTCGTGCACCTCGCCCACGCGCGGGTCCTCGGGATGGGCGTAGCGGCCTTCGGAATCCGCCTGCCAGACCTCGACCATCGCGTCCTTGAGCGGCGCACCGGTCCCGTCGAGCACGCGGCCCTCGATCGTCACCCGTGTGCCCGGCACGCCTTCGGCCGCGATCTCGCGCCCGAGTTCCGTTTCGAACAACTTGAAGCCGGCGACGCGGGGCATCGTGCCGATATGGACGTAGGGTCCCGCGGTCTGGGACGGCGTCTCCTCGGGGTATTCCAGCGGCATCACGCGCCCTCCAGCTTGTTTTCGAACATGGTCTGCCTGCGCCCGCGCAGCACGATGTCGAAGCGATAGGCGAGACAGTCGAGCGGCACAGATGCGTCCAGATCCAGCGGCGCCACCAGCCGGTCGATCGCGGCCTGATCGGGGATGGTGTTGGCAATGGGGTCCTGCGCCCGCAGAGGGTCGCCCTCGAAATACATCTGGGTGATGAGGCGCTGAGTCATGCCCGCCCCGAAGATCGAGAAGTGGATATGCGCCATCCGCCATGAGTTCGAGTAGTTGCGGAACGGATAGGCGCCCGGCTTGACCGTACGGAAGAAGTAGTACCCGTTCTCGTCCGTCAGGCAGCGCCCGCAGCCGCCGAAATTCGGGTCGAGCGGGGCAAGGTAGCCGTCCTTCTTGTGGCGATAGCGTCCGCCCGCATTGGCCTGCCAGACCTCCAGCAGCGCACCCTTCACCGGGCGGCCATTCTGGTCCAGCACGCGACCGTGGACGATCGTGCGCTCGCCAATGGCCTGCTCGCCCGTGTAGTTCAGCAGCAGATCGTGGTCGAGCGGCCCGAGCGGGGCGTGCGAAAAAGTCGGCCCCGTGATCTCGGACAACGAGTTCTCGACCGAGAGAAGCGGCAGGCGGGGGCTGCGCGCAACGGTCGTCTTGTAGTCGGGTGTCAAGGCGGGCGGGTGCCAGCGACGTTCGCGCTGGAAGTACTCGGCGGTCATGGTGCAATCCCCATTTCAGCAAACGTCTCGCGGGCAATCTTCAGCGCGTGGTTCGCGCGCGGCACGCCCGAGTAGATCGCCACGTGCTGCAGCGCCTCGGCGATGTCCTGAGGGCTGGCCCCGGTGCGGGCGGTGGCGCGGACATGCATGGCGATCTCTTCGAAATTTCCCGTCGCGGCAAGCAGGGCGATGGTCAGCATCGACCTCTCGCGCCGGCTGATCGCGTCAGAGGCCCAGACGGTGCCCCAGGCGCTTTCGGTGATGAGGTTCTGGAAGGCGCTGTCGAACTCGGTCCGGTTCGCCTCGGCCCGGTCCACGTGGTCGTCGCCCAGAACGGAACGGCGCACCGCCATCCCCTGCGCGTGACGATCTGTCATGGTGCACGTCTCCGTCGATCGTTTCCCTTGCGGCTATAGTACCCCGCGCCCGCCCTCGTGAAAAGCAGGGTTTCGCGTATCGACACATAGCCGAAGGGGAATACCTCAGAACGGCAGGCCCACGTAATTCAGCGCCATTGCCTGCCGCGCGGCGTCGAGATCGCGCAGGTTCTCAAGCTCCATCTCCTGCATTCTCTGGTCGAAATCGTCCTGCTCGGGAAAGCGGTGGAGGATCGACGTCATCCACCAGGAAAAGCGGATCGCCCGCCAAACGCGGGTGAGCGCCCGGTCGGAATAACCGTCGAGACCACTGTCATCCTTGCGCTCGTAGTGGCCGATCAGGCCCTCGCTCAGGTAGTGGACGTCCGACATTGCAAGGTTCAAGCCCTTCGCGCCCGTGGGCGGCACGATGTGGGCCGCGTCCCCGGCGAGGAACAGCTTGCCGAACCGCATCGTCGCGCAGACGTAGCTGCGAAGGGGGGCAATGGACTTCTCGATCGACGGCCCAGTTTCCATGCTGTCGGCCACATCCTCGGGCAGGCGGCGCTTCAACTCGGCCCAGAAGGCGTCGTCCGACCAGTTCTCGGGGCGGTCATCCGACGGTACCTGGATGTAGTAGCGCGACAGGTGGTCGTTCCGCATGGAGGCAAGCGCGAAGCCGCGGGGGTGGTTGGCGTAGATCAACTCGGGCGCGGCAGGGGCGGTGCGGGACAGGACGCCCAGCCAGCCGAAGGGATAGACTCGCTCGAACTCGCGCTTCTTCTCGGCGGGAATCGTCTTGCGCGAGACCCCGTGGAACCCGTCGCACCCGGCGATGAAGTCGCAGTCGACGCGGTGGGTGTGGCCGTTCTTCTCGTAGGTAACGAATGGCGTGCCGTCGATGTCGTGAGGCATGACGTCTTCGGCCTCGTGGATCACCGTTGCGCCGATCTGGTCCTGCGCCGCATAGAGGTCCTGCGTCACCTCGGTCTGGCCGTAGACCATGACGCTTTGGCCGCATTGCGCTTCGAAATCGACGCGGAACATGCCGGCTTCGGTGGACAGGAAGCAGCCCTCGTGCGGGTGGCCCTCCCGCTGCATCCGGTCGGCGATGCCGGCGCGATGCATCATTTCGACC
The DNA here is from genome assembly GCF_042089775.1 of Palleronia sp. Taxonomy (NCBI): domain Bacteria; kingdom Pseudomonadati; phylum Pseudomonadota; class Alphaproteobacteria; order Rhodobacterales; family Roseobacteraceae; genus Palleronia; species Palleronia sp. Next base: position 25,632 of record NZ_JBELKF010000009.1, on the reverse strand, counting down.
GTCCCATGCTCGAGCACGCCTGCGCGGATGCGCGACAGCACGTAGTCACGGCTGCGCCGCTCGAGCACGACGGTCGAGATGCCCGCCCGGTTCAGCAGTTGCGACAGCATCAGCCCGGCGGGCCCGCCGCCGATGATCGCGACGTTCGTGCGCATGTCATCCTCCCTCTCTGGTCGGGGGAAGGTAGCGACCTTTGGCAGGGGCTGAATGGACGGGGCCGGAGAAGTCTTGTATTTTTCCGGCATGCAGAACAGCCCCGACACCATCCCAGCCTACGATCTTTATGGAGAGAAGGGGCTCTTTCCCGACATCATGCATTGCGAGCGGATCGTCGACCGCGCACGCGGGCTTGGCTGGACGATCGCGCCGCACCGGCATGGCATCCTGCACCAGTTCTTCCATCTCGAAGGCGCGGGGGCCGAGGTGTCGGTGGACGGTCGACGGTTCACCACTGATGGGCCGAGCCTGATCTCCGTGCCGCGCTTCACCGTCCACGCCTTCCGCTTTCCCGCGGGGCAGGAGGGGCACGTCCTCAGCGTCCTGCCCGACACGCTGCCCGAATTGTTCGGCGATGCGCCCGACGCGTCGCGGGGGCTGTCGCGCTGGCGGATGGTCCGTGCGCCCGACGGACTCGGCGCGGTGTTCGACGCGGTCCGTGCGGACCTCGCCGGGGCGCTGCCGTTGCGCAACGCCCTGCTGCGGGCGCGCGCGGTCGAGATCGCGGCGGCGGTGCTGCGTGGCGAGGGCGGGGGCGGCGACGATACCGCCGTTCCGCCCGCCATGCGCCACATGCGCCGGTTCGAGGCGCTGATCCGTGCCGACCCCGCCGCACGTCGTCACGTCGGCGACTATGCCCGCGAGATCGGTGTCTCGGCCGAGCATCTGGGGCGGATCACGCAGGCAATGGCCGGCCAGTCCCCCGCCCGGTTCATCGAGGCGCGCCGCATGCAGGAAGCGCGGCGGCAGCTGGCGTATACCCGCCTGTCCGTTGCATCGGTCGCCCACGCCCTGGGCTATGACGATCCGGCCTATTTCTCGCGCGCGTTCCGCCGGGCCGAGGGCGTCAGCCCCAGCGCCTACCGCGCCTCGCGGTCCGAAACGGCCTGACGCGCGCCCTCGGCACGTGGCGGGGCCGCGGCGCTCAGCGCGTCGTGGAGCAGCCGCAGTCCCGGATGATCGCGGTCGTTCGCCCGTGTCGTTATGCCAACGGCCCCCGACAGGAACGGCACGTCGAGCGGCCATGCCACCAGCGTCCCGCGCCGCAGCTCGCGTTCGACCACGCCGCGCGAGATGAACCACAGCATGTCCGACCCTTCGAGGAACCGCAGGGCTGGGGCAAGCGAGACCGTCTGGACCGAAACGTCGGGCTGCGTGACGTGGATGGCGGTCAGGTAATCCTCGACCGTGCGGCGGATGATGGCGGTGTCGGGGGGCAGGATGACGGGGACGCTGCGCAAGGCCTCCTCTGCCGGGCGATCGCGGAGGGGGTGACCGGCGCGCGCGACTAGGACGATCTCTTCGTCGTAGAGCCAGTGAAAGCGCAGGCCCGGCATCTCGGGCGTGTCGGGCATCCGACCCAGCATCATGTCGATCCGTCCCGCGCGCAGCTCGCCCAGGAGGTGCAGGTGTGAGCCGGTGGTGATCGTGAGCCGCAGCCCGGGGTGCTGCGCAACGAAGGGCAGCGCCACGTCGGGGAAGAAGCCGCCCGCAACCGTCGGCAGGACCCCGACCGATACCCGTCCCGGCGCGTCGCCCCGCACCGCCTCGGCCCCCGCATCCAGCGATTTCAGCGCCTGTGCGGCATGGCGTCGGAACGTGTCGCCCTTGGGGGTCAGCGCGACGCCGCGGCCCGCGCGCTCCAGCAGGCGGGCGCTCACCATGGCTTCGAGGTCCCCGAGCGCCTTCGATACCGAGGGCTGCGTGATCCCCAGATCGCGCGCGGCGCCCGAGATCGACCCCGCCTCGGCAATGGCCAGAAAGATGCGCAGGTGCCGCAGTTTCAGGCCGCGATGTATGGTCATTGAGCTATGCCTCGAGAGTCGGAGCCCCGAGGATACACCCAACGGCTTGGAAAAGCAGCGCGCGTCGGGACGCCTATCCGCGCTTGGCGTCCTGGACCGCGCGCTCGATCTCCATCCGGCGGCGCATGTCGGTTTCGGCGATCTCAGCGAGGATCGTGCGGCGCTTCGTGCGGTCGCGTTCGCCTGCGAGCTGGGCGCGCAGGGCCTCGAGCTTGCGGTTCAGGATTACAACCGGCGGGGTGTAGCCGCTTTCGCGCAGCGACTTGGGAACGACGGGTTCGCCCGGTTCGAAGGGCAGACGTTCGCCCGCGTAGGGAAGGTCGTCGAACGCTCCTTCCTCCATGGCGCGTTCGATCCGTTCGCGGGCCAGTCTTTCGAAAAACAGCATGAGCACGATGTTGGTCGATTCATGCCGCGGCGCAAGATCAGACCCGCACAAAACCCAGCTCGTAGGGGTGGATCTCGAACGAGGGGTGCTGCTCGGCGCCGACGACCGAGACGTCGTAATGACGATACGTTGCCCGCCAGTAGGGCTGAATGACGACGCCTTCCTCGCGCAGGATCGTCTCGAGCTGCGCCATCAGGAGGGACCGCGCGTCGGCATCCGCGATGCCCTGCGCCTCCCTCAGGATGCTGTCGAACGCCTCGTTCGAGAACGCCGTCTCGTTCCACGCCGCGTCCGATTTGTAGCCCAGCGAAAGGATCTGGACGCCCAGCGGTCGGTGGCCCCAGTCTGTGGTCGACAGCGGATACTCGGTCCAGTTGTCCCAATAGGTCGCCCCAGGCACCACGCGCCTCTCGGCCCTCATGCCGGCATCGCGCAGCATGGCCGCAGCTGCGTCTGCCGTGTTGCGCCGCCAGTCGTCGTCGATCGAAATGATCTCGAACACGTGGTCGGCCTGGCCAGCCTCCTTCAGCAGGTCCATCGCCCGGTCGGGGTCGTAATCCGACGGTCCGATATCGGCGTAATCGGGATGGACAGGCGCGACGTGATGGTTCGCGGCGACCTCGCCGCGGCCCGAATAGCCAAGCTCCAGCAGCGTGGTGTTGTCGGTCGCCAGTTGCAGGGCACGGCGCACGCGCACATCGTCATACGGCTCGTGGTTCTGGTTGCCGCGGATGACGAGCGTGCCCGAGGTGAGGGCCTCTGACCTCTCCCATCCGAGCGTGTCGAAGATGTCGATGTACTCGCCCACGGTTTCAAAGACCATGTCCACGTCGCCGGCGCTGGCGGCGGCGAACCACGAGGCGGGGTCGGTGCCGTAGTCGATGAACTCGATCCGATCGAGGGTGGCGGGGCCGTAGACGTCGGTGCCCCACCAGTCATGCTCGGTGTTCTTCTCGATCGCCGCACGCGCGCCGACCTCGTACTCGACCGGACGGTAGGGCCCGGTTCCCTTGGTCTCGAGCGGATCGCCGTCGAAATCCTGCGGCACGATCGCGGCGGGGAAGTCCGAGAAGGACGCGATCAGCGTCACGTCGGGAAAGCTCAGGGACAGGCGCACGATGTCGTCGCCTTCGACCGTCACGGCGTCTTCGCGCAGCTGGTCGGTGTCCGCGTCGATCAGCGCGGCGAAACGGCTCGCCATGGAGTTCTCTTCGGCGGTGCGGTCGCACCAGCGGCGGATGTTGAACGCCACGTCCTCGGCCGTGAAGGGGGTGCCGTCGGACCAGGTGACGCCGGGCCGGACGCGCAGAACGTAGGCCGTGGCGTCCTCGTCGATCTCCCAGCCTTCCAGCAGCATGGGGGTCAGGGTGCCGTCGCGTTCGTAGCGGACAAGGTATTCCAGCCAGCCGCGGGTGACGTTGGCCATCTGCGGCCAATCATAGGCGCGCGGGTCCTTGAGCGCGCGCACGCCCTGCTGGATACGCAGCGTACCGCCATCCTGACGCTGCTCTTGCGCACGGGCCGGCGCCGAGAGTCCGAGAAGGCCGTAGGCGGCGCCGGCCGTCAGCCCAAGCGACGTGGCGCGAGTCAGGAACTCCCGCCGCGACAGACGGCCATCGACAGCCTCGGCGGCGAGGGTGAGGGCGTGGGAATGTCGCATCGGGCTCGCTCCGCGTCGTGGGTCTTGTCGAGGCGAGCTAGCCGGGATGCCGCCGGCGTCGAGCGTGAGGGGCGTCTCGGGTCCTCGGAATCGACTGTCGCGCACCGCGGCGGTGGTCCACGCCGGCAGCCGTGACTTGACCACGGCCGCACGATCCCCCAAGCCTCCGCCGACCTTTGGACGGACCCCTGATCATGGCGAACCCCGCCCCTTTCTCGCGTTTCGAATGGATGATCGCCTGGCGCTACCTGCGCGCTCGGCGGGCCGAGGGCGGCGTGTCCGTCATGACCTGGATCAGCCTGATAGGCATCACGTTGGCCGTCTTCGCACTCATCGCGACGCTCGCCGTGCGCTCGGGCTTCCGGTCGGAATTCGTGGACACGATCCTGGGGGCGAACGCCCACGCCACGATCTATTCGGCCGGCCAGGTGACCGAGGGCGGGGGCAACACCCGCCACATCGAGGACTACGCCGCAATGGCTGACCGCATCCGCGAGGTTCCGGGGGTCGAGCGTATCGCGCCGCTGGTCAAGGGACAGGTGATGACCAGCTTCAACGGCGCGACTTCGGGCGTCGAGGTGCACGGCATCCGCCCCGAGGACCTGCAGGGCGTGCGCCGCGTCGTCGACCCGATCGAGAGCTTTGGCGACCTGTCCCGCTTCGGGGCCGAGGGCGTGGCGGGCATCGCCATCGGATCGGGGGTGGCGCGCGAGCTGAATGCGACGGTGGGCGACGTGATCCGGTTGATCTCGCCCGACGGGGCGCAGACGCCCTTCGGCACCACACCGCGCGTGTCGAACTACGAGGTCGTCTACGTCTTCACCGCCGGGCGCTACGACATCGACCGCACGCGGGTCTACATGCCGTTCACCGAAGCGCAGACGTATTTCAATGCCGATGGCGCGGCGACCGAACTCGAAGTCATGGTCGACGATCCCGAGGATATCGACGCCTACACGCTGCCGATCCTGCGCGCGGCCGGGCCGGACGCGATCTTGTGGACGTGGCGCGATGCGTCGGGATCGTTCCTGCGCGCGCTCGACATCGAGGACAACGTGATGTTCGTGATCCTGTCGATCCTCGTGCTGATCGCGACAATGAACATCGTTTCGGGCCTGATCATGCTGGTGAAGAACAAGGGGCGCGACATCGGCATCCTGCGCACCATCGGCCTCACCGAGGGGTCGATCCTGCGGGTCTTCTTCATCTGCGGCGCGATGACCGGGGTGATCGGCACGGCGCTTGGCGTGGCTTTGGGGTGCCTCTTCGCGCTCTATATCGACCCGATTTTCTCGGCGGTGAACTGGATGTCGGGGGGCGGCGCGTGGGACCCGTCGATCCGCGGCATCTACGCCCTGCCGGCCGAGCTGCAATGGGGCGACGTGCTGTCGGCGGTGGCCCTTTCGATCGGTCTCAGCTTCGTGGTCACGATCTTTCCCGCCCGCCGCGCGGCGCGGATGAACCCGGTGGAGGCCCTGCGCTATGAGTGATCCGGCGCTGGAGCTTCGCGACATCCACAAGGGCTACAACCACGGCACTCTGAAAGAGGTGCAGGTACTGAGGGGCGTTTCCCTGACGGTCGCACAGGGCGAGATCGTGTCGATGGTCGCCCCATCCGGCGCTGGCAAATCCACGCTTCTGCACATTGCGGGGCTTCTGGACACGGCGGACGAGGGGCGCGTGCTACTGGCGGGGGAGGACATGACGGACCTCGGCGACCGCCGCCGCACGCGGGCGCGGCGCGACCGGGTGGGCTTCATCTACCAGTTCCACCACCTCCTGCCCGAGTTCTCGGCCGAAGAGAACATCGTCCTGCCCCAGCTCGCCGCCGGCGTCGCGCAGCCCGAGGCTGCGAAGCGCGCGCGCGACCTGCTGGAGATCGTCGGCGTGGCGCACCGAGCCGAGCACCGCCCCTCGGCGCTGTCGGGCGGAGAGCAGCAGCGCGTCGCTTTCTGCCGGGCGCTCGCGAACAAACCTCGCGTTCTCCTGGCGGACGAGCCTACGGGGAACCTCGATCCTGGTACCTCTGAAACCGTGTTCGCCGCGCTGATGGATCTCGTGCGCGAGACGGGGCTGTCGGCCCTTATCGCGACGCACAACCTTGACCTCGCGGCGCGCATGGACCGGTCGCTGCGGCTGACCGAGGGTCGGATCGTGTGATCAGCCGCGCAGCGCAGCGCCGATGGCGTCGGTCAGGCGGTCGGCCAGCGTCTCGACCTCGGCGTCGGAGATGATGAAGGGCGGGGCGAGCAGGATGTGGTCGCCGTGCCGCCCGTCGATGGTTCCGCCGGCCGGATAGCAGATCAACCCGCGCGAGAACGTCTCGGCTTTCACCTTGGCGTGCAGCTTGCGGTCGGGATCGAAGGGCGCTTTCGTCTCGCGATCCGCCACCAGTTCAATCCCGCGGAACAGCCCGCGGCCGCGAACGTCGCCCACATGCGGATGGTCGCCCATCCGTTCCGTCAGGGCCGCCGCCAGCGCCTCGCCCTTCCTCCGCACACCCGCAACCAGACCGTCATCCACCAGTCGCTCCAGCACCGCATGGGCAGTGGCGGCGGCAAGTGGATGGGCGTGGTAGGTGTGGCCGTGCTGGAAGGCGCCCGAGCCGCCCTCGATCGCGTCATGGATGCGCTGGCTCGCCAGCATCCCACCGATGGGCACGTAGCCTGCGCCGAGGCCCTTGGCGATGGTGACAATGTCGGGCGCGACTCCGTCCTGCTCGCAGGCGAACAGGGTGCCGGTGCGCCCCATCCCGCACATCACCTCGTCAAGGATCAGGAGCACGCCGTAGCGGTCGCAGATCTCGCGGATGCGGCGGAAGTAGCCGGGGGCAGGGGCGAGCGCGCCCGCCGTCGCGCCGACGACCGGCTCGGCGATGAAGGCCATCACCGTCTCGGGGCCGAGACGCTCGATCTCGGCCTCGAGCTCGTTTGCGGCG